>JAUVSX010000509.1 GCA_030596915.1 Chloroflexota bacterium
AGGTGGCACGATAGGGGAGACGGCCGGGCATGACTCTGTCTGAACTCACGGAAATCCCGGAACCTGCGGTCGCCGAGTTCCCGGAGCGCAAGCTGCCGGAGATCCTGGGTGACCCTGACGAAGGGCTGGCGATCAAGCAGGCAGTCCGAGAGAGGCTTCTGGTTCAGAAGCAGGCGGTCTCGCGCGGACAGCGTGGCCAGTCACTGCACGAACTGGTCCGGGAGATCGGACTGGACTAGGCCGCGCGCGCTGACCCGGCGCTACGGTGAATCGCCGGAGGACGCTGTCTACACCGTCGACGGCATCTTCATCTCCGCGTTGGCACCGCCCACCAAGTCTACGCACAGGTGACTATGGAATGATGGACAAGAAGACACGCCTCGCGACAGCCTTCGACCTCGAGCTTCCCGACCGCCCTCCGATCCTGGGCGGGTGGCTGGCGGCCCCGAACCACATCCAGACGCTCACCGGCTGCTCCGAAGATGACTACTGGTCCGACCCGTTTCACTGGGGCCTGGAGGCGGAGCGCGTGCTGGGCAGCGATGGCGTGGTCACCATCTTCGAGCCCCTCGCTCGGGGTAGCTATCGCTGCGTCGACGGCCAGACCCTCGAGATGCGGGCCGCGTACACCGTCGACGCGGTCCTGGACGAGATTCGGTCGATGCCCGAGCCCGACGAGGTCGAGGACCAGTTCGACGAGGAGCTCGCCTACGCTGAGTTTGTCGCGGACTTCAAAGCGAAGCAGGCTCAGTGCGGCGATATACTGTGGTGTCTCGCCGACTGGAGGATGATCCCCAAGGCGCTGTGGTATCACGAGTTCGGGTACGAGGGCGCCCTGACGACGCTCGCACTCTACCCCGACGTCTACCGCAAACTCATCCAGGTCAGTGCCGTGCGGGGCCGCCAGCGAGCGATGCTGCACGCCCGGGCGATTCGCGAAGGCATCCATCCGCGCGCGATCCTGACCGGCGAGGACCTCTGCTCGCAGCAGGGACCGATGGTGTCGCCTGACTTCCTGCAGCGCGAGTATTTTCACCTGCTCGAGTACGCGTTGGAACCGCTCGTCGAGGCCGGCGCCAAGATCGTTTGGCACTGCGACGGGGACTACCGGCCCCTGCTCGACGACGTGATGGCGTGTGGCATCGGCGGTCTGCAGGGCTTCCAGCGGGAATGCGGCATGGACCTGACGTGGATCGTCGAGCGGCGCACGCGCTCCGGGGATCCGCTGTGGATCTTCGGCCCGATGACGGTGACGACCACGCTGCGGTTCGGCACACCCGCCGATGTTCGCGATAACGTCACCTGGGCTATGGACCTGTGCCGCGACAAGGCCTCGCTCGTCTTCTTCACCAGCAACACCATCAACCCCGACGTGCCGCTGGAAAACGTGCAAGCCTACTGGCGCGCGGTTCTCGCGAGCGCGTGGTGATCTGACGACCTGGAGGCAGCACCTGATGAACAGCCGCGAGCGCGTGCAGCGCGCCATCCGCTTCCAGACGCCCGACCGCGTCCCCGTCTCGCACGCTGTCCTGCCGGCCGCGTCCATCAAGTACGGCAAGGCCCTGGATCAGATTCTTTGCGAGTTCCGCGAGGATTTCGGGTGGGACTACGTGGACGACCTGCCGCGAGAGAGCTTTCCCCCGCTCTACAAGAAGGGACGGCACGCGGATGACTTCGGGACCGTCTGGCAGGTGGAGACGGAGGGGGTGTGCGGCATCCCGGTCGAATGGCCCATCGCGGACCTGAGCCGGTACGATCGGTACGAGTGGCCGGACGACTTCGACGCGGGCCCGCCCTCAGGGCGACTGTATAGCGGTCATATGGCGGGCTACGATGAGCGATGGTATGCGCGCGGGGCCTGGATAACCACTTTCGAGCAACTGCAGCAACTGCGCGGGATGGAGAACCTCCTGATCGACATCGCACTGGATGACGCTGACCTCTACCGCCTGATGGATGATCTGCTGGCATTCAACCTGCGCTGGATCGACAAGTGGACCGATCTGGAGTATGACGGGCTGCACTTCGCCGACGACTGGGGCGCGCAGCAGCGCTTGATGATCCGCCCCGACAGGTGGCGCAGGCTATTCAAGCCACGCTATGCCGAGATGTTCCGGCGCGTCCACGACGCTGGTATGGACGTCTGGTACCACAGCGACGGCGACATCAAGGACATCGTCGGGGACCTGATCGAAGTCGGCGTGGACGTGATCAACTGCCAGACGAGCGTGATCGGCCTCGACTGGGTTGCGGCCAATGCCCGCGGCCAGGTCGCGTTTCGCACCGACATCGACCGGCAGAGCGTGATGCCCTTTGGCTCGCCCGCTGAGGTCAAAGAAGAGGTGCAGCGGGTCTTCGAGGCCTGCGGCACGCCGGCGGGCGGCGTCATCGCCTGCGGCGAGATCAGCCACGAGACCCCCATTGAGAACATCCGCGCTATGTACGAGGCCTTCGCTGAGTACGGTCAGACCGATTGAGCCAGATGCGGGTGGACGCGCCGAGACAGGCGGGGCGTCCCAGGTTGGTGAACTACCTGCGACGTGCTAGAATGCGACGGGGTGGCAGCTAGCGCGTACAGAAGGAGCAAGGCAATGGCGGACGAGGAGATCGAACAGGTGCAGGAAGAGGGCAGGAAATTGAGCCACGAGGAGTGGCTGGCGGCCGAGCGAGCCAGGCTGAAGACGGGTTTCACCTACACGCCGCCACCGCTCTCTGCGG
>JAUVSX010000187.1 GCA_030596915.1 Chloroflexota bacterium
GGCCCGGCCGTTCGCAAGCCCCCACAATGCAATGATGCGACGACATCGACGCCGCGCACACTCCTGCACCGAACTACCGCCCCGGAGGGTTTCGCTTTCGGCCCAACGGCAGTATAATACGCGTTGGAGTCCGGTCATATGGCAGCGATCTATCCATTCACGGCAATCGTCGGACAGGACCGCCTGAAGCGCGCCCTGATCCTCAACGCCATCCACCCGCAGATCGGCGGCGTCCTCATCCGCGGGGCACGCGGTACGGCCAAGTCGACCGCGGCTCGTGCGCTCGCCGCACTGCTGCCCGAGATCGAGGTCATCGCCGGCTGCCACTTCGGGTGCGATCCCGACCAGCCACCGTCCTGGTGCACCGAGTGTCAGGCGCGCGGCAACGGGGGAGGCGACATCGAGAGCGTGCGTCACCGCACACGCTTCGTCGACCTGCCCGTGAGCGCGACCGAGGATCGCGTCGTTGGCACACTCGATATCGAGCGCGCCATACAGAAGGGAGAGCGGCATTTCGACCCGGGGATCCTTGCGGCGGCGAACAGGGGCGTGCTCTACGTCGACGAGGTCAACCTGCTCGATGATCACATCGTCGACATCCTGCTCGACGCGGCCGCGATGGGCGTCAACGTTGTCGAACGCGAGGGCATTTCCTTCAGCCATCCCGCCCGCTTCATCCTCATTGGCACGATGAACCCGGAGGAGGGCGACCTGCGTCCCCAGTTGCTCGACCGCTTCGCGCTGTGTGTTGATATCCGCGGCATCCGATCCGCGCCAGCGCGGATGTCGATCATGGAACGCAACCTCGATTTCGAGTCTGACCCCGAGGCGTTCACCGCGGAATGGGAGCCCCGAGAGCGAATGCAGTCCGAGGAGATCGCCCGTGCGCGCTCTCTCCTGCCTGACGTAAGATACACCCAGGCGGACCTGGCAGCGGTCGCGACTGTTATGGGCAAGCTGAAGGTCGACGGCCACCGCGCAGACCTGGTCGTGCTCAAGGCCGCCCGGGCCCACGCCGCGTTTGAGGGTCGCACCCGCCTCAGCGAGCGAGACCTGGTCCTGGCAGCGGAGTTGGCCCTGCCCCACCGGCTGAAGCGCCACCCGCTGGAGGAGCCAACTGTCTCACTCGAGGACTTCTCAGAGCAACTGGCCGAAGCGCGGGTCCGGTATCCAAGTGACGCGGACGAAGGCGACGAATCCGCGGAGGACCTCGAGCCTGCAGGCGTAAAAAAAAACTGACCGGGCAGACTGACCCCGAGGAAGGGTTGCCCGACCCGGAGGCTGAGCCAGCGCAGGAGCCCTCGCTCCAGAACGTCCCTCAGTGGCCCTCAGAGGGACGCTGGTGGGAGGGCGGCCGCGAAGTCGCCCCGGGAGAGGAATTCGACCCCCGCCGCCTCGATACTCCGCTCGACCGCCTCACTCGCTCGAGCGGCGGCCGGCGCAGCCGGACGCGCACCGATCGCAAGCGTGGCCGCTACGTACAGGCCTCTCCCTCCCCTGGCGACGCTACCGACCTGGCCTTCGACGCCACGCTACGCGCTGCCGCGCCCTTCCAGAAGTCGCGCCAGCGCGAGGGTGGCCCGGCTTTGGCGCTGCGGCCCGACGACTACCACCGCAAGGTGCGCGTGCGCAAGGCCGCCAACCTGGTGCTTTTCGTCGTCGATGCCTCCTGGTCGATGGCCGTCGCCGAGCGCATGCAGGCAACGAAGGGCGCGGTCATGTCTCTCCTGCACGACGCTTACCAGCGGCGGGACCGGGTCGGCGTGATCGTGTTCCAGAAGAACCAGGCCAGCGTCGTGCTCCCGCCTACGAACAGCGTCCAGTTGGCGCGGCGCGCACTCCGAGATATCCCCGTCGGCGGCAAGACCCCCCTCTCGGCCGGCTTGCAGACCGCGTTCGACGTGACGACGCGCGAGTTGCGGCAGCACCCCGATCTCATGCCGCTGGTCGTGCTGCTCACCGACGGGGCCGGCAACGTCTCCACAACAGACCTGCCGCCGCAGGAGGAGGCCCATCGCATCGCCGAGATGTTCCCGCGCAATCACATTCGCTCGATCGTGATCAATATGGAGCATGCGGCCTTCGACCAGGGCCTGGCGCAGGAGCTCGCCGAGCACATGGGGGCCCCTTGCTATTCGCTGGCTGACCTCAGGGCGGAGTCCCTCCTGAGGACGGTGCGCGAGGAGCTCGCCGAGCAGACGCCCTGATCCTCCCCGATGCAGGTTTCGGTCGTCATCACCGTTCTGAACGAGGCCAGCAGCCTTCCTGGCTTGCTCGGTAGCCTTGCCGATCAGACCCGTCCACCTGATCAGATCGTCGTCTGCGATGGAGGCTCGACGGACGGCACGCTGGCGCAACTGAAGGCCGAGGAACGGCTGCCGTTGCGCATCGTACAGCGTCTGGGGGCGAACATACCGCAGGGACGAAACGTAGCGATCGACGCAGCGGTGGGCGACGTCATCGCAGTGACCGACGCCGGCGTTGAGTTGTGCCCCCGGTGGCTCGAGCAGATCACGGCACCATTCGCTGACCCCTCGGTTCACACTGTCGCCGGGTTCTTCCGCCCCGCCCCCCAATCCGTCTTTGAGACGGCGATGGGCGCGACGGTCCTGCCAGAGCAGCGCGAGATTCGGCCGGATCGCTTCCTCCCCTCCAGCCGCGCGGTCGCCGTCCGCAAGAGCGCCTTCGAAAAGGTGGGCGGCTACCCGGAGTGGCTCGACTACTGCGAGGACCTGATCCTCGACTTACGCCTGCGCGACCGGTACGGCCCGTTCCACTTCGCGCCCGAGGCGCTCGTCTACTTCCGGCCGAGGCCCAACCTGCGCGCCTTCTTCGTGCAGTACTACCGCTACGCCCGCGGCGACGGGAAGGCGAACCTATGGCCCCGCCGCCACGCCATCCGCTACGTGACGTACCTGGTCGGCGTGCCGCTGATCGCGGTCGCGGGTGCGCTGATCAGCCACTGGCTGTGGCTGGCGTATCTGGCGGGCTTAGCGGCGATGTGTGGGAAGGCATGGCGGCGACTGGGGCGGATGTGGGGTGATCTCACCTTCGCTCAGAGGATCCAGGCCGCGCTATGGGTGCCCGTCATTCGGATCAGCGGCGACATCGCCAAGATGATCGGCTACCCGGCAGGGGTCTGGTGGCGGTGGCGCGGTCGACCTGACAGGTTTTAGCAGGAGCCCTTCGTGGCGCAGTGATCCCCCCCAGGAGGGTATTTGTCACCGCACATCGCCACCTTGGAACCTGACACCTGGACTTGGCCCAAAATAAGTGATGAGGCATCGTCATCGCACGGCCACGACACGCTCTGTGAAGCAAGAACCTGACAGGTTTCTACGTTTTCGATCATCGGCGCACGCCTGCCCTAGCGGGCAGGTTCGCGAAAACCTGTCAGGTTTCCACTGCATTCCCGTAGCGAAGTGCCCGGGCAGGGACCGCCCCCGGGCTTGTCGTGATCACTATGGTTGACATGGTGGCTAATTGGGGCCACGACAAGGTGTCAGGTCTGGCCGCGGATTCGGCCACTGGGTGACTCGGACCCCGGTGATTGAAAGGACTGGCAGTCCTCATGATCGCCCTTCAGAGTGCTGCCCACCCTGGCCAAGCACGGACGACACCCTGACGATTACCCTCGCAGGACTGCCAGTCCTGAGCCCTCGCCCATCCGCCTCAGGTCTTTTCCCCCACGCTTCTAGGGGTTTTCCCCGATAGAACTCCGCACCATTCCGTGGTAACCTATATTTGTATAGGTTATTGGCCCCCCCAAGGCCAGGCCCTCCCAGGACGAACGGCAAACTCCCCTCAGCCTTCGCCCTGGGAGGGTCCTTCTGTCATGATTCGTGACCCGACGTATCACAACACACTTGAGCGAAGCCCGAAGGAGCACCGAAAATGGCAACTGAGGTAGCAGCAGACGACCAGGCACAGGAGAAAACGCGCGGTCCGGTCGGAGAGTGGCTCTACAACCTGAAGATGCGAGCGCCGTGGTTCGTGGCCGCGGCCTTGTTCCGCGTCATGTATAGGTTCAAGGTCGTCGGGGAGGAGAATTTCCCGTCCACAGGACCCTTCATCCTATGTCTCAACGAGTACTCGCTGCCGGCGCTGCTCGTATCGGGATGGATCGCCATCGTGATGCTCGAGCGGGTAATGGAGACCACACCCGAGTCCATCCAGTCGTACATGATGGAGGAACTGTGGTCATTCAGCTTCTTCAGCGACATACCCACGCAGGGCGCGAGTGAGCTCAAGCCGCTGATGCCCCAGGGAGCGGGCCGCCTGGCCCTTGGGCTGCTCGATGGTGTCAAGGTGCTTCGCGAAGGCGGAATGATCAACATCAACCCCGAGGGCGACGTGACGTGGGACGGGCGGCCGTTGCGCCCGGGCAAGGCGCTGGCCTGGCTAGCGCTGCACACCGGCGTTCCGATCGTGCCCGCGCTCGCGTCGATCGGCGCCTACGACATCTGGCCACGCTGGCGCCCCATGCCGCACCTGGGCGGCCTGATGCAACTGAACATCGGCAAGCCCTTCACCCTCGTCGACGAGCCTATGGCCGCAGTCGAGCCGGAGGACATCGCAGCGGCGAACGAACTCATCTTCAAGAAGTTCAACGAGGTGCGCTTCCTGCCAGGGAGCCAAGAGGACTGGGCCGGACCGCTTACCCGGAATGGCACGCCCGTCAAGGACCCGCTCGTTCTCAAACCGGCCCACGCACCCGTCGTGCCCTGGCCCGACGTGGACAAGGCAGGCGAATCGGTAAGGAAGCGCGGCCTCGCGCAGCTCCTATGGCGCTGCCCGATGTGCCACACGGAGGATGCCCTGGTCCACAAGCACCACCAGATCGGGCGCGACAAGGTGCGCTGCCGGGCTTGTGGGACACGTTGGTCGCTCTGGCGCGTCGTGCACCACGACTACCGCATGAGGGTCGAAGAGGGTCACCCCGACATGGTCGGGCTCGAACTGCCGCTCACCACGTGGTACGACGAGGCGCGACGGGACTTCGAGCTGAACGCGATCGACGTGCCAGGCATCAATCTGCGGCCGGGCGAGGAAGTCTATCTAACGGCCGATGGGGTCAACTTCAAGGCCTACCGGCCCAGCCCTCTCTTCGACGGTCTCACCTCGGGAGAGGCGCCGCGGACGATGACGCCGGGGTCACGCACCTATGCTGCTCACGAGAGCCTGGGCGAGGGCCGGCTGCTCGTGACAAGCGAACGCCTCGTGTGGCAGGGCCCTGAAGGCGAAATGTCCTTCGAGTGGCCGCACTTCACGGCGATCAACATCGTAATGATGGGCACGCTGTACATCCGTTACGGCCCCGCTCCCTACCGATTCGACCTGCCGGGGCAGATCTCGCTGCGATGGATGACCTACACCGGGACGCTGGCGAAGCGCGCCGCCGAGGTGGACGGCCACGAGCTACAAATGATGCGATTCTAGAAGGCGCCTTAGGAGAACTGAGGCAATCCGAGAGCGAGGAGCAGGATGGCAACCGAGGTAGCAGTAAGCGAGCAGGTGCAGGAGAAAGCGCGCGGGCCGGTCGGAGAGTGGCTCTACAGGCTGAAGATGCGTACCCCGTGGTTCGTCGCGGCGGCCCTGTTCCGCCTCATATACAAGTTCAAGGTCGTCGGGGAGGAGAACTTCCCACACAGAGGCCCCTTCATCTTGAACCTAAACGAGTACTCACTCCCCGCGATGCTCGTCTCTGGATGGATCAGCATCGTGATGCTCGAGCGGGTGATGGAGACGGCGCCGGACGCCATCCAGTCATTCATGATGGAGGAGCTATGGTCGTTCAGCTTCTTCAGCGACATACCCACGCAGGGCAAGAGCGATATTAAGCCGCTGATGCCCCAAGGGGCGGGGCGGCTGGCCCTGGGCCTGCTCGATGGCGTCAAGGTCCTTCAAGAAGGAGGGATGATCAACATCAACTCCGAGGGCGATTCGACCTGGGACGGGCGCCCGCTCCGGCCGGGCAAGGCGCTGGCCTGGCTCGCGCTGCACACCGGCGCCCCGATTGTGCCAGCACTGGCCTCGATCGGGGCCTACGACATCGGCCCGATGTGGCGCCCCATCCCACGTTTGTCCGGCCTGATGCAGCTCAACATCGGCAAGCCCTTTACGCTCGTCGACGAACCGATGATGGTCGTGACGCCGGAAGACATCGAGGCGGCGAATGACCGCATCTTCGACGAGTTCAACAAGGTGCGCTTCTTGCCGGGTACGATGGAGGGCTGGGCGGGCCCGCCCACGCGGAACGGCGCACCCGTTGGGCTACCCATCGAGCTGAAGCCGGCCCACGCGCCCGTCATTCCCTGGCCTGACGCTGACAAGGACCATCAGAAGGCGTGGCGCCGCGGCGTTGCCCAGCTCCTCTGGCGCTGCCCGATGTGCCACACTGAGGTGTCTCTGCTTCACAAGTACGGCTATATCGGCCGCAAGGAAAAGGTCCGCTGCCGGGCCTGCGGGACGCGCTGGACGCTGCTCCGGATCCCGCACCACGACTTCCGCATGAAGGTCCAAGAGGGCCAC
>JAUVSX010000360.1 GCA_030596915.1 Chloroflexota bacterium
AAAGCCGAGCAGACGTTTCTGAGTCAGATCACGTGCGGGTGGGGTGTATACCTGCCGACGGTCAAAGCTCTGTCCGGCGGTGGGTACGGCGCATCGATCATGGATGGCCCCGTCGGGCCCGAGGGCGGCGAAGTGCTGGTCGAGCGCACGCTGGAGCTGATCAACGGGATGTGGGACTGAGAGCGGTCCGGGGCGAAGCATCGGTGATCCTGGAATTGACGGTCGAGCAGATGCAGGAGCTATGGGAGCGAGGACAATGCTGAAGGCGAGCTTCGTAGACGTGGATATCACGCCCGAGACCGGTCTACCGCTGGGGCGGCTGTTCATCAATGTGTTGATTCCTGAGCGCGTGCGATGGCCGCTCAAAGCGCGCATCGCTGTCTTCGACGACGGGACGGCGCGGTCCGTGATCATCGGACTTGATCTGGCCATCACGGTCAAGCCGTCAGTGGCTGAAATACGCCAGGCAGTGGCGGCTGGTACTGATTTGCGGCCCACGGATATCATGGTGGCCTGCACCCACACGCACAACGGTCCCGCGGCCTGGGACTGGCGACCGGGCGAGGGCATCGAGTTCCTGGACTTCCTGAAGGATCGTGTGCCTGAAGGCGTGCAGAAAGCCCTGGATGGGCTCACCACCGTCGAACTGATCGCAGGGACCATTGATGCTCCCGGGTGGTGCTACAATCGCCGGCCGGTGTACCGGGGCACGGATGGCAAGGAGCACGTAGGAACACATGGCCCTCGGGGAGGGAGTGACTTCCTTCGCGTGGAGGGACCCGAGGACAACCAACTGCAGGCAATCCTGTTCCGCGACAGCACGGGCGCGCCGGTGGGGGGGCTCGTCAATTTCGCCTGCCACCCGACGAACATGTATGGGGTGAAGGCCTGGTCGGCCGACTACATCGGGCCTCTGACCGACTCACTGAGAGAGGCGTACGGGTGCCCATTCGTATTCCTGAACGGCTGTTCTGGCAACCTCTCGCAGGTGAGTGGCATTCCGGGCAAGGAGCGTGAGGGTGGTGAGGCGTATTGTGAGGCGATGGGCACTGCCCTTGGGGCGAAGGCGATCGAGGCTCTGGCGGGCGGCCGGCGGGGGCGCGACCCAGCGATCGCCATGCGCCGCGAGGAGATCCCGATTGCGCAGCGCCGTCCGACGGCAAAGATGATCGAGCTCTCCCGCTGGTACCTGGAGCAGGACCCGGAGGACATCGACCAGGAGGCGTTCACCTACCGGATGTACGGGCACCCCTACACGATGTACCACAACTCGCCGGCGTTCCAGGAGTGGATCGCCCGGGAGACGCTCGGCATGTGGGAATGGCAGCGGCGGGCGGCCTCCCGAGAGCTATTCGAGGATGTGGAAATCCAGGTCATCACGATCGGCGACGTGGCAATAGCAGGCATCCCCTGCGAGTACTTCTCTGAGTTTGGGCTCGAGATCAAACGGAAGTCGCCGTTTGTCAATACGCTGGTCGTGCACCTGGCGAATGGCTGGCACGGCTACATTCCCACCTACGAAGGGCTGGCGCACGGCGGCTACGAATCGCGCTTCGCATACCAGAGCCGCCTGGTACCTGATGCGGGGTATATGATGCGCGACACGGCCCTTGCTCTGCTGAACCGCCTCGGCTAGACGCGCGCCTTTGAGACTGAGGCAAACGAGCCTCCGAGCGGACGGGAGCGCGATACTTCGCGCCCCGCCCGTCCGGGGGCTCGCGCGCTTCGGACTACTGGTTCCGCAATCGCCAGCTACAGATTGAACAACGGTACGTCGAGCCAGGCGCCACCCTGCATCGCCGACTCGTGGGCCAGGATGCCCGGGATCGTGAAGTCAACGGCTCGTGTGACGTCGATCCGCGGTTGCGTGTTGCTGTCAATAGCGTCCACGAAGTCGCGGATCATGTAGTATTCCGACGTTCCGTGGCCGCCCTTCTTCGCCTCTTCTGGGGCATCCGGGTCGACGGTGGGGCAACGGATCTCCTGGCTGCCTTCCTCCTTCGTCATCTCGTCCATGAAGAAAGCGCGGCCGGTGGTCGCGCCCCAGCCACCCTCGCGCCCGTTCTCGATGAACCCCTTCGTGCCGTAGAGTGAGTAGAAGATCATCTCGTGGTGCCGGTAGGCCGCCTGGCTACGAAGGATCTTGATCATGGCGCCCTTCTGGGTCTTGAAGAGGCCCAGCTCCATGTCGATGAAGGCGATGCTCTCGTCGGGGAACATATGCCTGCCCGCGTGCGCACCGGTAGCCCTCACGATGCGATCATCCATCAGGGTGAGCAGAGGCCCCAACGTGTGCGCGCAGTACCAGATGGGGGCGCGGCGGGAGCGCCAGTACCGCTTGCCGGTGTCGGGGTCGACGAGCAGGTGCTGGATCTCGTGCAGGTGCTCGCCTTCGGCGTAGAATATCTCTCCGAGCTTGTCCTGGTCGACGATCTTCTGCCACTCGCGGACGTAGTGGAAGTAGCAGTAGTTCTCACCCATCATGTAGATCTTGCCCGTGCGCTTGACCGTGTTGACGAGGCGCTCGCAATCATCCACGGTGTAGGCCGCCGTCTGCTCGCACAGAACGTGCTTGCCCGTCTCCATGGCTTCGATGCACTGCTCCGCGTGGTAGGTTATCGGCGTAGCGACGACGACGATATCCATCGGCGCGTTGACGAACTCGTGGAACTGAGTGTACGCCTGCGTATCGGGCACGCCGAAGGCTTCCGCCTGGATCGCCAGCGTGTCCTCGTTGACGTCACAGAGCGCGGTAATTTCGACGTCTGGGTGGGTCGCCAGAGCGTGAACAAGGCCACGTCCCCGCGAGAGTCCGACTGCTCCTGCTCTATACTTTGCCACTGATTGCCTCCTGTCTGTGTTCCTGATATGTGGGAAGCGCTTCCCCGATCCGCGGAGTGCGTCTCCGGAAAACGTGTGCCTCCGGAAAACGGGCGCTTCAGAAGAAATCTCGCGATAGACGCTTGGCCTCGTCGACCGCGAGCCAGAGCGACTCACCCGGTGCGCCAGGTGGCGCGGCCAGGTTGACGATGAAGTTCCTTGGCGAGCCCGCCTGCTCAAACATCGCGCGAACCGCTCCCCGCACGGTCGCTGGATCGTTGCTCTTCATCGCAACCTCCTCGGTGAAGGGCATAATGACGATGTCGCGCCCCAATCCCTCGCGCGCCCGGGCAACGGTCGTGTCGCCCACCGGAGGCGCCGCCGGACCGTCGAAGCCGTCGATGCGAGTCAGTCGGAAGTCCTCGAGCACGTGCGAGACGTGACCGCACGCGTGGTGAATGCAGAACTTCCCCGCGCCGTGGAGAATGTCGGCCGTCTTGTTGAGGAAGGGCACTTCCAGGTCCTGAAACATCGCGGGTGAGATCGCGTGGGTGGTCGTGTCGTCGTAGTTGATGGTTGCGTCGCCGGGCAGCGCCGCGAGGCCGCGATAGCAGCGCAGGTAGTTGTCGCCAATGACCTCAAGCAGGTCCCGGAACTCCCTAGGATGGTCCTTGTATGAAAGAGCGACCGACTCTACGCCCATGTACACGCGGACGCACATACCGAGGGGGCTGGATGGAGCGCCCAGCGTGACGATGCCACTATCGCCAACAGCTTCCACGCGTTCGGTCGCGGTCTGAACCTGGAACTCGTACTCCATATCTTCCATTATGTAACCGAACGCCCGGAAGTCGTCCACGGACTTGATGGGGTTCTCGATCCGTGCCCAACTGACCAGGTCGGGCTCAGAACCATCGCCGACCCCGTAGTGCATCTTTCTGACGCGCCGATTCAGCGTGCCGTGTGGTGTTTCCCACCGCTCGTTCTCGAGATCGCCGTTGGCCGTCTTGGTGTAGGAGACGTTGTGGTAGACCTCATGGTACGGGAACACGCGGTCCAGAACGTCTATGTCGAAGTACCTGGAGAGTGCTCGCGAGGGCGACATTGTCTCGATGTCGTGGTAGAACGAAGCTGGTAGGTGGATGGGGCGGTTGTAGCCGTCGGCCAGCGCGACAATCGGAACCCAATCGGGCTCCTCGTGGCGGTAGATTTTGAGCAAGTTCTCGCGCGGCGTTGTCATCGCTTCGCACCCTCACCCTCGCAGTATACCCAAGATCGCGAGAGCTGGAACGGGATGGCAGCTGGCGCCACCAGCACCAGGGAGAGCAGCCGCGGCAGCCAGGGCGAGGTGAACGGGTACCCCTCGATAGCCCTCTGTCCGCGCGGCGGCGTACTTCGAAGCGCCTCTC
>JAUVSX010000308.1 GCA_030596915.1 Chloroflexota bacterium
ATCCACTATCTCCCGGCGGGAACGCCCATAGAGCGGCTCACGCGGGCTGCCTTCGAGGCCTACGACCAGGGTCTGAGCCTGCGCGACGCCCACGACCGGCTGATGGCACTGGCGGGGCCTCCGGAGGCCTGCGATTCGCCGAACAACGTGCCGTTCCCGTTTCTGGGCCTGCTGTACGGGGGAACCAACCTCCAGGACGTGATGCTGTCGACGCTCCGCTGCGGCTACGATACCGACTGTACGCTCGCAACGGCTGCGGCCCTCGTAGGTCAGATCCTGGGTGCGAGCCGCATCCCCGAGGCACTGAAGCGGCCCGTCGGCGACGAGCTTGTGATGGGCATCCAGTACAACCGGCCCGAGATGACACTCAGCGCGCTGGCGCGCGATACGGCCAGGGTTGGTGTGGTCCTCACTGACGAATGCGGCACCGGAGTCGAGATAACGGCAGCTCCCACAATGACGCCCATGCCTATCACCCTCAAGGCAGCCGCGCCCCGGCTGTCCGTCGAGTACGCTGGTCTTCCGGCTGCCGCCCCCGGCGATGTGGTCAATGTCTGTGTCACCGTGGAGGGACCCATTTCGGAAGGCGCCCATCTGACGCTCACGGGCCCGACGGGCTGGCGGATTGCGCCGGATTCCGTCCGCGTGGGGCCTGCCCGGCGCGCCGTCGAGGTAGCGCTTCACGCGCCCACCGACGTCGACGTATGGCCGATGCGGAATCTGTTCACGGCCCGGCTTGAGGCCGATGAGGATGTTGCCTTCACGTTCGGCGTGGCCGGGGCTGGGCTGTACCGGTTTTTGGGCGTTTACTACGACGCACTGCCCAACAAGGACGACCCCGTGCAGATGCGGCGTCGTTTCAATCAGCACTTCGTATCGCTTGATCGTCCCTACCTGCCTGAGCCGGACGTCGACGTCGAGACCACGTTCCGCAGTTGGTCGAAGAAGCTGGGGCGTGTGGCCACCGTGCCCTCGTACGAGCACGAGGTCGACCTGTCGCGACTGGTGGGCCTGCGCGGTCCCTACTGTGCGTATGTGGCCCGAACGGTCATCTCACCCGAGGCGCGGCCGGTTTTCATCGTGATCGGCAATACAGACCCTTACCGGCTCTACGTGAACGGTGAGCTGATTGCTGAGGTCGATGAATCCGTCTGGTGGACACCGTTCAACAACGTGCACGAGGCGGAGCTGCGGGCGGG
This sequence comes from Chloroflexota bacterium, assembly GCA_030596915.1. GTDB lineage: Bacteria > Chloroflexota > Anaerolineae > B4-G1 > B4-G1 > JAUVSX01. Next base: position 1,200 of record JAUVSX010000308.1, read on the forward strand.
TCCGAACGAGTTCTTGATCAAGTTAGTCAGGCGTGGCGATCAGATGCGATTCACGCTGGGTCTACGCTCCCGCGCCAGGAACGGCGTGGAGGTGATGGAGATGATGGGCATGGCGGGCAGGCCGATGGACGATCACTGGCAGGAGATACTGGGCAGGCTGACCGACCAGCACAACGTAATGGATTGGGTCGTCGATACCGCCGATGCGGTACCGGGCAACTAGGCCCAGGCAGTCGGGCGCCTGTGCAGGCCAAGCATAGGGAGGAGTAGGTGATGGCTACGTCAAGACAGCGCTTTATGGACACGCTCGAGTTCAAATCGGTAGACCCGCTCTGGATGCGCACGTCCTACCCGTGGGTTGAGACCTCGAACCTTTGGCGAACGCAAGGTTACGACGGCACGCCGCTGGACGACCACTTCCAGGTCGACCGGATTGTCCGCGTCGACCCGTGGTACGGCCCCGTTCCGGAGTTCGAGTACGAAGTCGTCGAGGAGGACGAGCGTACCATCCTCTACATCAACCACGAGGGCATCCTCATGCGCGAGTTCAAGGTGAGCCCCGATACGAGCATGCCGAATTTCGTCAAGTTCCCCGTCGAGAACGAGGCCGACTTCGAGAAGCTCGCCGCCGAGCGCCTGGTGCTCAATGCTGAGGAGCGTCTTGGCGAAGATTGGCAACGGCGCGTCGCCGCAGGGCAGGAGACGGAGAACCGGGTCATGACCGCGATGGCCGAGGGCCACAGCGGCAGCGATCTGGCCAACGGAGGCAGTCAATCGGCTCAGCAGGAAAGCAGCGCGGGTGACGACACAGAGTGGGAAGCCCAGGACATCTGGCCGCGCCAGTGCTGGGCCGATCGCTGGGGCGGCTTCTTTGGCTCCCTGCGAAATATGATGGGGGTCGAGAATCTGTGCCTCGCGTTCTACGACCAGCCTGCGCTGGTCGAGCGGATGATGGAGCAGCGGGTCGACGCCATCATTGATATTACGGCCGAGGTGATGAAGTACACGGATTTCGACGTGTTCTGGTTCTGGGAGGACATGGCCTACAAGGCCGGTCCCCTGATCGGGCCCAAGCTGTAACGCAAGTTCGCCCTCAAGCACTATCGCCGCGTGTGTGATTGGCTGCACGAGCAGGGAATCAAGCACATCGGACTCGACAGTGATGGCGACATCCATAAACTGATACCGATCTGGCTTGACGCCGGCATCGATCACCTCTGGCCCTTCGAAGTGCAGGCCGGGATGGACGTGGTGGAGATAAGGCGCACGTACGGTCACGATCTGGCGCTGATGGGAGGCGTTGACAAGCGAGCGATATCCACAGGGGGCGAGGCGATGCGCGCGGAGGTGGATCGCCTCGTGCCGCTCGTCGAGGATGGTGGGTACATCCCCGAGATGGACCACGGCGCACCGCCGGACATCTCCTGGGAAGCCTACAGCGACTACACTGAGTACCTCAAGTTCCGCATGGGGCGCGGGTAGAGCGACTCCCTGCGCGAATACCAGCCGTTGGCCGGGGGCGCCCCTTGGCGCGGGCCCGGCGGGAAGGATAGTGCACGCCATGGAGTCACGTGAACGGTTCCTCAGGACATTGTCGTTCGACACCGTCGACCACCCCTTCAGCCTCGATGTGGGCCTCTGGGGTCAGGCAGCCGATCGCTTTCGCGAGGAGGGAATGCCCACCGATATGCACTGGGCGCCCTACCACCTTTTCCTCGACGGCAACGAGTATTTTGGCTTCGAGCGGGTCAGGTGGCTTGAGATCGACGTGCTCAGTATGTTGCCTCCCTTCGATGTGGAGGTGCTTGAGGAGGATGAGCGCTACGTTGTGATGCGATATGCGGACGGACACGTTTCGAGAGCTCTCAAGGAGGGCTACGCTCATGGGACTCGGAGCTCAATGGACCAATACCTCTCGTGGGCCGTATCCGACCGTGCAAGTTGGGAGGACGTGAAGCGGCGCTTCGACGCCAAGTCGCGAACCCGGTATCCGGCTTGGTGGGAGGATGTGAAGCAGTGCCTCGCGGCTCGCACGTATCCTCTCTGCGTAACGCAGAACGGCGTCTTTGGCCTGTTCTCGAGGTTGCGTGCGCTCATGGGTACGGAGAACGCCTGCACGGTCTTCTACGATGACCCTGCCCTGGCCCACGATATGCTGGACTACATGACCGACTACCTGATCGAGCTGATCACGCCGGCTCTGGAACAGGTCGAGTTCGACTTCTTCAACTACTTCGAGGATATGGCATTCAAGACGGGACCGCTGGCTGGTCCGAACATCTCCCGCAAGTTCCTGGCGCCACGCTACCGGCGCATCAACGATCATCTACGGGCGCACGGTGTGCAGCATATTTGGCTCGATAGTGACGGGAACACGGAGGTGCTCATCCCCTTGATGATCGATGTTGGCATCACCTGCCACTGGCCCCTGGAGCGAGCGGCCGGGATGGACCCCCTCAAGATCCGTAATGAGTACGGGCACGACCTTGCGCTCGCCGGCGGGATCGACAAGCGGCCTCTGGCGAAGGGGCCCGAGGCGATTGACGAGGAGCTATACCATCACGTGCCGCAGCTAATCGAGGATGGCGGCTACATCCCGATGATCGACCACACAGTGCCGCCGGACGTGTCCTACGAGAACTGGTTGTACTATCTCGAAGTGAAGCACAGGATGATGGGAGTCGACTGGAATCCGCCGGCGGACTAGCCACTGGCGCCAAGAACTAAGGAGGATAGGGAAGTATGGCTACGTTGGATAGGGTTGGGATTGGCATCCTGAGTCACGCGCACGGGCACGTGAACCGCTATTGCAGCGTGATGCGTGACTTCGACGATGTTCGCTTGATCGCCACCTGGGACGACAATGAGGAACGTGGCCGCAAGGCCGCCCGGGACTACGGCCTCGAGTTCCGCAGGGACGCTGATGACGTGATCAAGGATCCCCAGGTGGACGCCGTCATCATCACAATGGAGACGAACCGGCATGCCGAGTTCGTCGAGCGCGCCGCCGCAGCAGGGAAACACATCCTGTGCCAGAAGCCGATGGCCACTACCTTGGAGGACTGTGACCGCATCGTCACCGCTGTTCGAGACAGCGGGGTCAAGTTCAGCATGGCTTTCCAGATGCGGCACGACCCGGTCAACAGGAAGATCAAGGAGTTGCTGGACCAGGGCGCCGTGGGCAATGTCGCTGTGGTGCGCCGGCGGCACTGCATCAATGTGCTCCTCAACCCAGCCTTTGTGAACGGCCCGTCCCGCTGGCACATCGATCCTGTGGCGAACGTCGGGATGTTCTTCGACGATGCGTCTCACGCGGCCGATTGGTTTCTGTGGATGCTGGGTGCACCGGTCAGCGTGATCGCCGAGATCGGCAACATCGTGACGGACGTGGCGCCCGACGACAATGGCATCGCCGTATACCGCTACCCGAGGGGCGAAATCGGCATACTGCTCAACTCCTCGACGACTGTCGCCGCCGTCGCGACGACCGAGATCTACGGCGATGAAGGCACAATCGTGCACGACTATGGCGACGGACC
>JAUVSX010000231.1 GCA_030596915.1 Chloroflexota bacterium
ACCGCCGCTGGACCAGTCAGGACGGCACCCCCCGTGAGAAGACGGTCTGGTTCCGCGTGACGGTCTGGCGTCGCCAAGCCGAGACATGCAATCAGTATCTGCAGAAGGGTCGCTCCGTGTTGGTGGAGGGGGGGCTGAACCCCGACCCCGACACCGGAGGCCCGCGAATCTGGACCGGGAACGATGGCGTAGCCCGGGCATCCTATGAACTGACCGCGCGGACCGTGCGCTCCCTGGGCGGCCGGGGCGAGGCGACTCCAGCAGGTCCGACTGGCGCCGAAATCGAGGGCCCGCCCGTCGCGGAGGACGAAATCCCCTTCTAGAGCGCGCTCTCTCGCTTTTCCACACCCAGGAGACCTCGCGCTCCGATCGGAGCGTGGCGGACGGTGGTGCTTGGCAGCGGAGTCTGCCTCCGTCGCTGGTCACGCGCCTGATGGGCGGAGGGTTCTTTCGCAGCGCCGGGCCCACCGGAGGGCCTGTCAGCATGCTGCTGGTGCACTCGTGACAGGGCGCCGGGTGGCACTGTCCTTGGAATGCGTTGACACCTCATCCCCGCTGAGGTACGATCATATGACCCTGGAACGGGCCACGGAGGCAGGCGCGATGAGCGCTCCGCAACGCCGCAGGATGCAGGTCAACATAGAACTCCCATCGGACCTGGACGCCACGTACGCAAACTTCGCCGTGATCACGCACACGCCATCTGAGATAATCCTCGACTTCGCCCAGGTGCTGCCAAATACACCCAGGGGCAAAGTCCGTGCGCGCATCGTCACCACCCCTATGAATGCGAAGCTGTTGCTCCGTGCGCTGTCGGAGAACCTGGACAAGTACGAGGCGAAATACGGAGAGGTCAAACTGCCGGAGGGGGGAGACGGACTGGCGGCTCAGTTGTTCGGCCAAGTCAAGCCTCCTCAGTCGCCCGAGGCGTAGGCGGCAGACGAGACAACGGGAGGTATCAAACGTTGGCAGACGTGGGGAGGACGGCAGAGCGCATCCGAGCCGAGTTTAGGGCGCGAAACGCCGCTCGAGACGAGGTGCTGCGCAGATCTCGGGAGCTGATCCGGGTGTGCTCCGTCGCCATCCGGGCCAGCCACCGCAATGAATGGGTGGCGGCCCGTGGGTTCCTTGACGAGGCCGATGCGATCGCTGATCAGATCAGGGAGACGCTTTCTCCATACCCTGATCTGCTGTACGCCGGCTACACACAGGATGCGATGAAGGAGCTGGTCGACGCGCACATCACGCTAGCCCTGGCCAGCGGCGCTCAGCTTCCCGAGCCAGAACCGTTGGGAGTAGCCTACTCAGCATACTTGAACGGCCTGTGCGAGGCGGCCAGCGAAATGCGCCGCCGCTGCCTGGACTCTCTCAGGCAGGGCAACACAGTCGAGGCCGAACGTCTGTTGGCGGTTATGGACGATGCGTTTGACATGCTTGTCACCTTTGATTTCCCGGATGCCATCACGGGAGGGCTGCGCCGCCGGGTAGACCAGCTCCGCGGTGTGCTGGAACGCACTCGCGGGGATCTGACAAACAGCCTCAACCAGAACCGCCTTATCGATGCCCTGCGGGCGTTCGAGGAGCGAGTTGGCCACGAGTGAGCCGCGCATCCTGCGTGCCAGCGAGGTCGGGCAGTACGTGTTCTGTGCCCAGGCGTGGTGGCTCGGGAGCGTTCAGGGCGTTCCTTCGGCCAGGCAGGAGGATCTGGTAAGAGGGTGGCACACCCACAAACGGCACGGCCAACAGGTTCGCCAGGAGATTCGGTTGAGGCGAGTCGGCTACCTGCTGATTGGGATTGGCCTGGCCTGCGTGTTGGCCTGGGTCTCAGGTCTTGGTGGATAGGTGACGTATTGGCCACACGCATCGGCTCTCCTGCTCGCGAGTGGGCTGCTCGTTCTCTTGTCGGCGCGCCGCCGGAGAGCCGGCAGTGGGCTCCCAGAGGGCCGCGTAGTGTACACCGACACAGGTTCTTGGCGCAAGATGCCATCACCGCTGCTGTCGCGTCGCTTCGGCCTTGCCGGTAAGCCTGACTACGTGGTGTCCCACCGATCCGGCCTCGTCCCCGTCGAGATCAAGTCGGGAACCGCGCCGGATCAACCGTACTCCTCCCACGTGGTTCAGTTGGCAGCCTACTGCCTGCTCATAGAAGAGGAATATGGCTTCCGCCCACCCCATGGTTTCGTGAAGTACGACGATGTGGCCTTCGAGGTTGACTACACACGCGGGCTCGAGGAGGAATTGCTGGCGACGATGTACCTGATGCGCCAAGACGCGACGGCTGGGCGCTCGCGGCGCAGCCATAACAGTGCGAATAGGTGCCGAGCCTGTGGGTATCGGGCGGATTGCGATCAGCGTCTCAAATGAGAACGCTGTTGGCCATCTTCGCTCATCCTGACGACGAATCGTTCGGTCCTGGCGGCACCCTGGCCAAGTACGCGTCCGCGGGGTCGGTGCACCTGGTGTGCGCAACGCGCGGCGGCGCTGGCCACAGCAATCGGGCCGAATCCGACGACCCTGAGAATCTACGACGCCAGCGCGAGGAGGAACTGCGCTGCGCTGCGTCTGTCCTGGGCCTCGCCGACGTACACTTTCTCGGGTACCGCGACTCCGGAATGGACGGCTCAGCAGCCAACAGACACCCAGGGGCGCTTGTCCAGGCCGACCCAGACGAAGTGGCGGGCAAGGTGGCCGCACTGATGGACGAGCTGCGTCCCCAGGTGGTCATCACTTTCGATCCGTACGGCACCTATGGGCACCCGGACCACGTTGCGATGAACCGTGCCACTCTGGGGGCCTGGGAGCTGCTGCCCGTACAAACGCGGCCGAGCAGACTCTACTACACCGCGTTCCCTCGGACGTTGATGCGCTGGGCGCTGCGCCTGATGCCCCTCGCTGGCGTTGACCCTGAGAAGCTAGGGCGCAATGGCGACATAAACCTCCGCGGCATTCTGGACCACGAAATGCCAATATCAACCCGAATCGACGTGCGACCGTTCCTGCCCGTGAAACAGCGGGCGGTAGCCTGCCACGCGAGCCAGCTCTCGGGGTCAACCTCGGCTCTGAGTAGACTCCCTCGCTGGATGACTCGCCGCTGGCAGGCCACCGAGTGGTTCCATCGGGCCCGCCCGCCCTTTCACGACCGTTACGAAATGGAGAACGACCTGTTCTCCGGAATAGCGGAGAACGAGGAGCCAACATGCGGATCTACATAACCGGCAACCGGGGCCAGCTCGGGCGCGCACTCGCCAAGGCGCTGGAGAGACACACGCTGTCCGGTTGCGACCTCCCCGAGCTGGATATCACGGACGGCTCCGAACTTGGGGCCTCCGTGGCCAGCTTCGCACCTGATGTAATCATCCACGCGGCGGCGTGGACGGACGTCGACGGCTGCGCGCGCAATCCTGAGATGGCCTATCGCGTCAACGCGGTTGGCACGCAGAACGTAGCGCTGGCCTGCGCCGCGAGCGATGCACCTATGCTTTACGTCAGCACGAATGAAGTCTTCGACGGCGCCGCCACCGAGCCATATCGGGAGTGGGACGCGCCCCACCCCATCAACCCATACGGGAGGTCGAAGGCGGCTGGCGAGTGGTTTGTGCGCCACCTGCTGAACAGGTTCCTCATCGTGCGCACATCGTGGCTATACGCCTCTGGGGGGCGCAACTTCCCGCACCGTATGCTCGAGTTCGCCCGCGAGGTGCGTGATGGACAGCGGGAGACTCTCAGCGTGGTCACCGACGAGGTAGGCAATCCCACCTTCGCACCAGACCTGGCTTCAGCGATTGCGGCCCTCATCGACACGAGCGCTTACGGCGTATATCACCTCACAGGTACTGGCTACTGCTCTCGCTACGAGTTTGCGCGAGAGATCTTGCGAATAGGTGGCTACGAGGACGTTCCCGTTGCACCCCTCAGATTGCGGGAGTTCGGGCGGGCATCCAGCCCACCCCCCTTCGCCCCATTGGCGAACACGGCTGCCGCGTCGCTTGGCATCGCCCTGCCCACCTGGCAGGATGCGCTGGCCCAGTTCCTTCGACCGGCGAGCTGAAGATGCGGTCCACAGACTCGGCGCCGCTCGTCAGCGTCGTTATCCCCAACTGGAATGGGGCGCACCACATCCCCACTTGTCTGGACAGCTTGGCCGCCCAGACCTACGAGCCGATCGAGGTCATCGTCGCGGACAACGGGTCTACTGACGGCTCTCTCGGCCTGATCGCCGGTGAGTACCCCGAGGTCCTGGCTCTGGACCTGGGAGAGAACCGAGGGTTCACTGGGGCGTGTAACGCCGGCATCCGCACGTCCCGGGGGCAGATCGTCGTGCTGCTGAACAACGACACGGAGGCCGACAAGCATTGGTTGCAGGAAGTGGTCGCTGCCTTCGACCGGCACCCCAAGGCGGGCATTGTCGCCTCCAAGATGCTGTTGTTCGACCGGCGCGATGTTTTCCACACCGCAGGAGACACGTACCGCCGTGACGGCGTTCCCGGCAACCGCGGCGTTTGGGAGCACGACGGCGGACAATATGAGCGGGAGGAGGAGGTGTTCGGCGCCAATGGAGGCAGCGCCGCCTACCGGCGCACGATGCTCAACCAGGTTGGACTGCTCGACGACGATTTCTTCTACTCGTGTGAAGACGTGGATATGGCGTGGCGCGCCCAGTTGGCTGGCTGGCGATGTGTCTACGTGCCCACGGCGATCGTCTACCACAAGCTGAGCGCGACAGGTGGAGGAGCTACAGCGAGTTTTCACGACGGGAGGAATACTCTCTACGTGCTCGCGAAGGACTACCCATGCGACCTGTGGCGCTCCAACTGGTGGTCAATCCTGCGCGCCCAGCTCGAGATCAGCACGGCCGCCCTGCGCTCCTGGAGGGGCGAGGCTGCCCGGGCCCGCCTGCGGGGCCAAGTCGCCGGCCTGGTGGGCATGCCCAGGATGCTGCGCAAACGACGGGCCGTTGAGCGCACGAGATCCGTTGACCTGGAGTATCTGGAGCGCATCCTAACCGTAGTTGACTAAACGGTCTTGGGAGAGTATCATACTCAAACACTGTGGCGAGTACCTGTAATCGGCACATAGCACGGGTTCGGTGCTTCTGCAATCTCCACGCTGCCAGCGAGGCTGGACAATCACTCAAGACGATCCCTTCCTGACGATTATCGTCCCGGCCTACAACGAGGAGGCCCGACTTCCGGCGACGCTCCCCCAGATCATCGCCTTCGCCGACACCCAGCAGTACCCGGTGGAGGTCTTGGTTGTGGACAACGCCAGCACAGACGGGACTGCGAAGCTCGTACGCGGCTTCATCGCAGAGCACCCCATTATTAGGCTGCTACACCAGCCGGTGCGTGGCAAGGGGGCAGCGGTGCGTATGGCGATGCTCGAAAGCCTGGGCGAGTTCCGCTTCATCTGTGACGCCGACCTGGCGATGCCCATCGACCAAGTTGCCAGGTTCATCCCACCGGCCATCCCCGAGTACGGGGTCGCCATCGCGTCACGAGAGGTCGCCGGCGCTGCGCGGTACGGCGAACCTTGGCACCGCCATCTGATGGGTCGAATCTTCAACCTGATCGTGCGCGCCATCGCGGTGCCTGGCATTCAGGACACCCAGTGTGGGTTCAAGTGCTTCACCCGCGACGCTGCGAGCGATATCTTCTCCCACCAAGTCATCGAT
>JAUVSX010000139.1 GCA_030596915.1 Chloroflexota bacterium
ATCGTAGAGGGATGGGCGCCGGTCAGCGGAGCTCGTCCGAGCATCTCGTGCAGGCCTGCGGCATATGCAGGGCTGGGCGCGAAGCGATCAGCATCCTCTTCCAGGAAGGCAGCGTAGAACCGCTCGGCCTCCGTCAGCCAGCCATCGTCCAGCGCGACCTCGATGCGCTGTGCAACCTCGTCGATGCGGACGCCGGGCAGGTGCTCCGCGAATTGGACGTACATATTCTCTCGGTAGGTGCGACGGGGCAACTGCGGCCAGAATGGGACATCGGGGAAGACCCGCAAGACGAAGTCGACCGCTTGCACGGGATCGGTATGGGACGTACTGCCCACGCCCGTCGCGCGGCAGTTCGGTTGCAGGCCACCAATCATTGGAGCGCCCCCTCCTCCCGGCATCCTATCACACGAGCGGACCCGCCGCAATCGGAACATCAGAGGCCCCGGAGCGACATGCTCCGGGGCCTCGCGTTACTCTCTCGGTTGTGACCGGTCGCCGCCGTCAGAACGTCGTGAGCTGGCGCGCGTGGCCGTTGCCGCCTCCCGCATCCTCCAGCTCCGCAGTCTCCACCATCACTTCGAACTCGACCGGATGTGCCAGCGCGGCACTCAGCACCTCGTCGAGGTGATCCACCAACACGAAGGACAGTTCGTCCCGGACCTCCTGCGGTACGTCATCCAGATCGACCTCGTTCGCCTTGGGCAGGATGATCGTCTTCAGCCCGTGTCGGTGGGCCGCCAGCACCTTCTGCTTGAGCCCACCGATCGGCAGGACCTGTCCCTGCAAGGTCACCTCACCGGTCATTCCTACGTCGCCCCGCACCGGCTGCTGAGCCAGTTGCGACACGAGCGCCGTCACCAGCGTCACCCCAGCCGAAGGGCCGTCTTTGGGAATCGCCCCGGCCGGCACGTGCAGGTGCACCATCTTGTCAGTCAGTGCGTCCTCGGCAAGGCCCAGTCGTTCCAGCTCGCCCTGCACGAAGCTCAGTCCAATGCGGGCCGATTCCTTCATCACGTCGCCCAGTTGACCGGTCAGGATCAGCCCACCCTTGTCTTCCATCACCCGGGCCTCGATGAACAGCACCTCGCCGCCATTGGGCGTCCAGGCCAGTCCGGTCGCAACACCGGGCAACTCGGTCCGCAGTCGTGCGTCATCGCGGAAGCGCGGCTTCCCCAGAAACTCGCGGACCTGCTCAGCATCCGCGCTGATCCGGCACTCAGTGTCGCAGGTAGCGATCTTGGTGGCGACCTTGCGTAGCGCCCGGCCAATCTCCCGCTCTAGATTGCGCACGCCGGCCTCTCGCGTGTAGTCGCGGATGACGGTCATAAGACCTGCCTCGGTGAACGTCACCTCGTCCGGCTTCAAACCATTCGTCCGCAACTGCCGCGGCACCAGGTATCCCTGCGCGATCTTGATCTTGTCATAATCCGTGTAGCCATCGATCTCGATAATCTCCATCCGGTCGCGAAGCGCCGCCGGGATCGTGCTCCGCGTGTTTGCGGTGCAGATGAAGAACACCTCGCTCAGGTCGAAGTCCACGTCCAGATAGTGATCGCGGAAAGCGTGATTCTGCTGAGGGTCCAGCACCTCCAGGAGGGCGCTCGCCGGGTCCCCGCGCCAGTCAGCGCCGACCTTGTCCACCTCGTCGAGCATGTAGACGGGGTTGCGGGTGCCGACCCTCTTGAGCGCCTGGATGAAGCGGCCCGGCATCGCACCGATGTACGTTCGGCGGTGGCCCCTGATCTCTGCCTCGTCGCGCACGCCACCCAGGCTCATCCGGGTGAACTCCCGCCCAAGGGCCCGCGCGATAGAGCGGCCGAGGCTCGTCTTGCCTACTCCTGGCGGCCCGACGAAGCACAGGATCGCAACCGCGTGCTCATCGTCGTCCTCCACCCCTCGCTCCGCGCGCAGCTTGCGCACTGCCAGGAACTCCAGGATGCGCTCCTTCACCTTCTCCAGCCCGAAGTGATCCTCGTTGAGGACCTGGTCAGCGTGGACCAGACCCAGGTCGTCCTCCGAGAGAGCCGCCCAGGGTAGGTCAGCCATCCAGTCTAGATAGGTCTTGATCACCCCCGCTTCAGCCGACTGCGGGTTCATCTGTGCCAGCCGGTCCAGCTCCCTATCGGCCTCATTCCGCGCCTCTTCCGGTAACTTGGCCTCATCGAGCTTGCGCCGGTACTCGTCGACCTCCGAGCCTTCCTGGTCCTCGCCCAACTCCTTCTGGATCGCCTTGAGCTGCTGGCGCAGGAAGTACTCGCGCTGCGTGTCCTCCATCTCCGACTGGGCTTCGTCGCGAATCTTCTTTCCGATCTCTAGCACGTCCAGTTCCCGCTGCATGAAGCCGAGCAGCATCCGCATCTGATCGGCAAGATCCGCTGTCTCCAACAGCTCCTGCGCTTGCGCCAGCTCCAGACGAACGTTGGATGCCAGCATGGAGAGCAAGAGCCTCGGCTCGCCGATCCCGTCGAGCATATCGACGATGCCTTGGGGCATCTGGGGGAAGAAGACCATCATGCGCCGCGCCGTGGACACGAGTTCGCGCCGCAGCGCCTCGATCTCCTCCGGACCGTCACTGGTCTCGACAAGCGGCTCCACCCTTACCTTCAGGTAAGGCTCGAGACCCACCCACTCCTCCACTCGCACGCGCGCCACGCTACGCGCGACGATCTGGTACTGATCGTCATCACCGCGAAGCGCGCGCGCAATCTTGGCCACCGTGCCCACCTGATAGATGCCGTCGGGGCCGGGCTCCTCGACCGTCGGATCGACCATGGCCGAAAGGACAAGGTACCCGTCGCTCTCGCGCACACTCTCCAGCAGACGCACCGAACGGGGCTGGCCCACCGCGAGCGGCAGCACAGCGTATGGGAAGGCTACCACGTTGCGCAGCGGCAACAGCGGTAACTCGCTCGGCCAATCGGCCTCGGGCTCGGAATCCCCTTCCTCGCCCCTCCCTTGGAATAGCGGTAAGAACATCCTCCACCTCAGTTATGTACGATAGGATACTATCTCGCGTAATGCAATTATGCGATCCGTTCATTGGAGGCACATTGTAGTGCCATTAGGATCGCATTAGAAACTCTCGCACGAGCCAGGGACCACCCTATCTGTCTCTCTTGGGATGCCTGGTGATCCAATTCGCCCTGGGGTATAATCCCGGTCCGGTGGACCCCTTATGGAGCACACGATGCGCATCCTCGTGACCGGCGGAGCTGGCTTCATCGGTTCGCACCTCTGCGACCGGTTGCTCGCCGACGGCCACGAGGTAATCGCGATGGACAACCTGCGCACGGGCAGCGTCGACAACATCGCTCACCTGGCAGGCAACAGCCGTTTCCGCTTCGTCAAGCACGATGTGACCAACTACATCTTTCTCGATGGCCCCATCGACGCGGTACTTCACCTGGCCAGTCTGCCCAGTCCGGTGGACTACCTCAATATGCCCATTCAGACCCTGAAGGTAGGGGCACTGGGCACGCACAAGACGCTGGGCCTGGCGCTGACGAAAGGCGCGCGCTATCTTCTCGCCTCGACGTCCGAGGTCTACGGCGACCCGCTTGTGCATCCGCAGACTGAAGAGTACTGGGGCAACGTGAACCCAATCGGGCCGCGCGGCGTATACGACGAGAGCAAGCGCTTTGCCGAGGCGCTCACGATGGCCTACCAGAGGTATCACGGCGTCGACACACGCATCGCGCGCATCTTCAATACCTACGGTCCCCGTATGCGCGCCGACGATGGCCGCGTCGTGCCCAACTTCGTCTGCCAGGCGCTGCGTGGAGACCCTCTCACCGTCTACGATGACGGCGCGCGCACCCGCGGTTTCTGCTACATCGACGATCTGATCGAGGGCGCCGTCCGCCTGCTCTACTCCACCGAAACCGGGCCCGTGAACCTGGGCAATCCGGATGAGATCACGATCCTGGACCTGGCCCGCCAGGTACTGACGCTCACCGGCAGCGACTCCCAGGTCGAGTTCGTGACTCCCGCTGACGCGCGCACGGCCGATGACCCCAAAGTGCGCTGCCCCGACATCAGCCGGGCACGCCGCGTGCTGGGATGGGAACCCCAGGTACCCCTCGCCGACGGACTTGGCCGCACGATCGCATACTTCCGAGCCAAGCTGGGAACCGGCCAGCAGTCACCATCCTGATAGGCGCATGACACTCTTCACTCCGCCTCGTCGCACTCTCGCATGGAACTCGCCCCTCTTGCGTGCCCTGTGGCTCCTGATGGCGCTTGCTGCGGGTGTCCTGTTGGTCAAGCTGACGCCCCTACAGGGCCTGCTCGTCGTGGGGTTGAGCCTCGTCCTGGTGACAACGCTGATCGAACCGCTGGTCGGCCTGGGCGTTGCGCTGTTCTTGGGCCTGCTTCGGGCCTACTTGCAGACCGAGGTGCCACAGGTGCCCGCTCAGATTGGCCAGGCCTTCTTTGCGTTGGCCCTGGGCGCGTGGCTAGCACAGGGCTTGGCGCGTCGCGACTTGAGGATTACACGGTCGCCGCTCTTGCTGCCGCTAGCCCTCTTCACAGGCGCAGCACTTCTGTCACTCTGGGACGCGGTCGGCCTCACAACCTTTGGCCTTCCAGAACTGCTGAAGTGGGTCCAGATTTTCCTGCTGGTCCTCTTCATCAGCGACCACCTCACGCGCAGGCGGCTACCCTGGCTACTGGGCATACTGATTGGCCTCGGCGTCTTTCAGGCGTTGGTGGGAATATGGCAATTCGGTCTGCGGGGCGAGGGCCCGGACCACTTCGCCATCCTCAACGACAGCTTCTACCGCGCGTACGGCACGTTCGAGCAACCGAATCCGTACGCCGGGTACCTTGGACTTGCCGCGTCACTGTCCGTGGGACTGCTGGCCGTGATGGTGCAGGGCAGACTGCTGGACTGGTACCGCCGGCAGACGGCGCATCGTCCCCGCCCAGTCCAATCCCCCGCCCGACCCTCTGCCACTGCTCCAGTCCGGGGGGCGTCCATTTTCCAGATTGCCCTTCTCGGGGCCGCACCCCTCATCATCATCGCCGCTCTCGGCATGTCGTGGAGTCGCGGTGCGTGGGTAGGCTTTGCCGCCGCCGCGCTCGCGATGACCATCGCATTGCCCCGCAGGGCCACGTGGGGCGTGCTGCTCGTCATCGCGCTCATCGTCGGGGGTATCGGCCTGTACGCTGCAGGCCTGCTTCCGAGCACGATCACCGCGCGCCTGACCGGGTTCGCGGAGTACGTGCGCTTCGAGGATGTGCGCGGGGGGGGCATCAACGACGCCAACTACTCGGTCGTCGAGCGCTTCGCTCATTGGCAGGCGGCACTCGAGATGCTCCGCCACAACCTCTGGACTGGCGTTGGGTTCGGGACATACGAGCCGGCCTACGCGCGCTTCGCGCTCATCAATTGGCCGTACGCGCTGGGCCATGCCCACAACTACTACCTGACGGTCGCCGCGGAAACGGGTGTGATCGGCCTGGCAGCCTATGCGCTGCTCTGGGTCGTCATCTTCTGGCAAACGTGGCAGGTGACCCGGCGCTCGCACGGTCTCGCCCGGGGGACTGCCGTTGGTCTGCTGGGCGTCTGGACCCACCTGAGCGTGCACCACCTATTGGACAACCTTTATGTCAACAACGTGCACCTGCTCATCGGCGTGATGCTGGGGATGCTGGCCTTCCTCCTCCAACTGACCAGCAAGGGGAAAGAGAGCCGATGACACCCAGGGTCGTAGCCCTCTTCCTGAACAACCGCAGGGAGGTCATTCGCTTTCTCAAGTTCATGGTCGTCGGTGTGACCGGCACTATCGTCGATTTTGGACTCCTGTATCTGTTCCACGCTGTTCTCGGTCTCAATATCGTGCTCGCCAATACGATCTCGTTCACCGCCGCCGTGCTGAACAACTTCACCTGGAACCGGTACTGGACCTACCCCGACTCGCGCTCTAAACGCCTCGGCTCGCAACTGGGGCAGTTCGCCCTCGTGAACGTCGTCGGGTGGGGTATCAACACCAGCCTCCTCCTACTTCTACGCACCCCATTCGTCTCCCTCGTGGGGGCGACCGGCGCCAGCGTGGGGCTCACTGACCAGAAGATCATCTACGATGTAGGCTACAACCTGGCCAAGGCGATGGCAACCGCCGTCGTCCTGTTCTGGAACTTCTTCGTCAACCGGTACTGGACCTATTCGGACGTGGATTAATGCGCGTCGGGATCGACTACACCGCCGGCGTCCGCCAGGGTGGCGGCATTGGTCGCTACACGCGGGAATTGGTGCGCGCGCTCCTTACGTTGGAGAGCCCACACACCTACACGCTCTTTTGCGCCACCGGTGGCCTGAGTGCCCAGGCTCTTGAGCCCTCGACCCAGATCGTAGCATCCGCGCGCGCCACGGGGTCGGCAACCGTGCGCTCCGTGCCGCTGTCGGATGAGTGGCTGGCCCGCATATGGCATCGCGCGCGCATCCCCATCCCTGTCGAGACCGTCACCGGCGGCCTGGACGTCTTCTACTCTCCCGACTTCGTGCTGCCTCCTACCCGGCGTGGGACGCGCACGCTCCTCACCGTGCACGACCTGTCCTTCATTCACTACCCCGGCCACTTCGTGCCCAAGCTGGTGCGCTATCTGAGCGATGTCGTACCGCGCTCGGTCGAGCGGGCAGGCCGGATCCTGGCCGATTCGCAGACAACCCGCGCCGACCTGATCGCCCTCATGGGAGCCCCGGCGGACAAGGTGGAAGTACTCTACTCCGGCGTCGATCGCCATTTTCGGCCCGACCCGACACCGGGGGAGCGCAGGCGGCTGGTGCAGCGCTACCGCGTGGGCGAGCAGCCCTACATCCTCTCGGTGAGTACACTCCAGCCGCGGAAGAACTACGTGCGCCTCATCCGCGCCTTCGCAACGCTCGATACGTCCGCACAGCTCGTCATCGCCGGCGGCCGGGGGTGGCTCTACGAAGACATCTTCGCCGAGGCGGCAAAGCACGGCGAGCGCGTTCGTATCCTGGGCTTCGTCGACGACGAAGACCTGCCGGCGCTCTACCGCAATGCCGCGCTTTTCGCCTTCCCCTCGCTGTACGAGGGCTTTGGCCTCCCGGTGCTGGAGGCGATGGCCTGCGGTGTACCCGTCGTCTCCTCGGACGCCTCCTCTCTCCCTGAGGTAGCGGGCGATGCAGCACTGCTCGTGGAGCCTCGCGATACCGATGGGCTGGCCACCGCGATGGCCTGCGTGCTCGCGGATTCCGCATTGGGCCGGGAGATGGTCACCAAGGGGCTCGTCCAGGCGGCCCGCTTCACCTGGGATCGTGCCGCGCGCCAACTCCTCGACGCGATCGAGGCGCAGGGCCGCGTTTAGATTTGGCCGCGTACGGCGTGCCCCTTGCGGCTGCGGTGCGGGCCTTTCCCGACCAGCGTCGGTAGGTGATCGGCGCTGGCGATGCAGACTGAGATTGGACTGCAGAGTACAACGCGGGACAGGAGGATCTCGACGTGACGACTTTCTTGGGCATTG
>JAUVSX010000356.1 GCA_030596915.1 Chloroflexota bacterium
ACAGTGCGCCGCGGCGAGGGCGGGGACGCCTCCGGGCAGGCCGGCGAGAGTGTCAAGCAAGTTGATCGAAGAGGGGATCACGACCACCCAGACAACTGTCGCAATCCCGGTCAGCACTGGGTGGCGGAATGTGCCGACGTAGATGTCGCTCGCAACCAGCAGCAGGGCCGCCAGTATCTGCCCAATCAGCTTGACGAGCGGGCGCAACCCCCAGCGGTCGTCGATCAGGCCCAGGCACGACACACCGGTCGCCCCGATGAGGATTGTCCCGAACTGGGTGAAGTTGTATCTCTCTCCCAACAGGAGCGCCGCGACGATCACCGCAAGGGTGATCGCAGCGCCCCCGAGGCGGGGAACAGGTCGCCGATGAACCTTGCGCGCAGCGGGGGTATCCATCACGCCAAGCCGAGGAGCAAGCCATCGAGCCAGGGGCGTCATACCGATCGTCAGGACAACGGCGCCCGCAAAGACGAGCAGATAGATGCGCACGCCTGCGGCGCCTCCATCGACTGGAGCTGCGCGAGCCAGTTCTGTACCACCGTGATCTGGTTCTGAGGTACGAGCTGCACAGCACGGATGGCCGCCTGCAACGCCCTGTCACGGTCCCCCATCTGAAGATAGAGCTGCGAGAGCACGTGGTGTACGCTCCAGATTTCGGGCGTCCTATCTGCCGGCTGCAGTTCCACGACCCTCGAGAGGGCGTCGATGGCGCTCTCCCAGTCCCGTTGCGCGATATACGTGTCCGCGAGCACCCGCCATACCTGGGCCTGGTCCGGCTTGAGCCTCAGCGCTTCCTCGTAGCAGCGAATTGCTTCCTCGAGCTTCCCCTGGTCGCGGCTGATATCGCCGCAGATCAGCCAGGTCTGTTCATACTCCGGGTCTATCGCGAGTGACCGTTCGTGGACTCGCTCGTACCCATCCACGTCTCGCAGATCCCAGTAGTGGAGCAGCGACCATTCGTTCCAGAGCAGGGCGTTGCTGGGACTGAGGGTCGTGGCGATCTCGTAGTTGCGCATCGAGAGGTCTAGCAGTCCCTGCCGCGCGGTTTCGTCTGTAGTCAGCCCTGCCCACCGCCGGTACATCCGGGCCAGGTTGGCGCTGTGGTCCGTGTTGAGCGGATTGGTCTTGCGCGCCTCGACCAGGACTGCCTCCGTTTCCCTCAGTACGTCCTCCTGCGCACCAGCATCCTGGACCACCGTCGCGAGCTCCAGCAGCGCGCGGCCAAGGTATAGTTTGTAGAAGTCCTCCTTAGGGGCCAGCTCGAGCGCGTGCTCGTACTGCTTCCGCGAGATGGTCCACTGACCCTGTCGGTCGTAGGGGTCAGCCTGCTTGTAGATGATGTCCGCCTGGATGGGCCGCAGATTGAACGGGACTATGATGGCCGTTGCCGCCACACCCAGCACCAGCGTGGAGATCGCGCCCCACGGGTGAGCGGTTCTCTTGGGTACCTGGCGCAGCCCAAGCATCAGACTCACCGCCCCTGCGACCATGGCGAAGAGGAGGAAGCCGTAGTACAGGGTCTGGAGGCCGGCGATTCGGTCGGATATTGCGATCAACTCGTCCATCGTGGTGGGCGCGGCAAGGAACGATACCTGCCGGTTGGCGAGAACCAACCCAAAGACAAGGCCAATAGTCAGTGAGATCAGCATATAGATAACGGTCGCGAGGCCCCAGTCGGGCTGCCCCGCCGCGTCCGCGCCCCGCCGGGCCACCTCGGGTATGAGGAGCAGCGCGCTCATGAGCCACGTCACCGCGAAGATCAGCAGGGCCCCATAGGAGGTCCGGCCGCCCTGCGCGGGCAGGACGGTGAGTGCCCGCCATACGATGTCCAAGGGCTCGACGAGTCGTTCGGCGTTGGTGACGAAGTTGAAGGCCAGTGTTCCCAGGATGAACCCGCCGATCACACCAGCAGTGAGGATCGGACTGAACCACGCGAGGAATGTCGACCGCAAGGGAACTAGAGCCGCTGAGCTCTTGCGACGCTTCCGACGTCTCCTTGCGCCTGCCTTGGATCCATCTCCGGCCTGTCCGTCGGCCACGTCTCGCCCGTCCGTCTGGCCCGGCGCCCGCACATCAGCAAGGCAGAGGCCCGTTCCTGCGACGACGAGCACGCCAGCCAGGGCCCAGAAGGTGGTGCGGGTTGCCGCGATCGCGATCCCGAAGTTGATTTCGATTAGATGTGCAATCACCGTCGCCAAGATGCCGATGATCAGGATCACGCGGGGGTGGAGCCCCGCGGGGCTCTCCTTCTCCCAGTAGCGCGCGAGTCCCGCGACCGCCAGGTAGGCGAGCAGCCCGAGCACCAGGCCAACCGGGACGCTCAACCCGAGGAAGGATGGCCCGACTGTGGCAAGCACTCCAGCCAGGATCAGGGCGACGCCGAATGCAAGCAAGGAGAAGAACAGGTTGCGTTGCCAACGAGTCCCAAGAAGTCCAAGCCATCTCAGTCCGAAGTAGATCACGCTCCCGAACAACCACACGTACGCTGCCAAGCCCAGGACACCCGTGATGACCAAGGAATCCATCGTCTCGTTGTGCGATCGATCGGGCGAGGCGGTGCGCGACTCATAGTGACCCAGGAGCGGGGGATAGAAGCTATTGTACGCGACGTACATTGATTCAGGGCCGTAGCCGATCACGGGACGGAGCCAATTGATCGCGTCCGTGCGCCCCCGAGGGTACTCGTCAGTTGGCGGGAACCGGATTGGATCGTGGGGCAGGACCATCTCCAGGGCGCCTTCCCAGATCAGGGAGCGTACCCTGGCCGTGCCTCCCTCTGACGCCAGGATACCGGTGTACCGCCGGATCGTCGGCTGTGTCTGGGCCCACTTGTGGAGAGGTCCACCGGGGTTGATCGAGAAGAACATCCCGCTGCCAAGGACTGCCAGCGCAAGCACGCTCATCCACAGCCAGCGCCATCCCCACTGGTTGACGATGAACAGCAACCACGTCGCGAGCGTCGCGAGAAGGGCGCCGCCGGCGGCGATCAGGAGCGGCGGGTTGGTCTGGCCGCGCGCCAGGAACACGACGAGCAGCAGAATGACGAGGATGCCGAAGATGCCTGCCAGCCACCACCCCAGGCCTTTGCCACTGTAGGCCAGCCACAGCCCCACGAACAACGCAACGGCCGCCGTGGCTGTGGCGTACCACATCGTCGAGGTCCCCACCTGGGCGGCGAGCGACAGAATTGCCCTGCTGGCGACGTGGAGCAGCCCCGCAGCAACGATCGCCGCCGCGGCCGTGAGCAGCAAGAAGGCCAGAGCGCGTCCCAGGTCCTCGAGTATGACAGCGACCGGTCGGCTGCGCGCCAGGAATCTCGACCGGCCGTTGGTCGCAGCGATCCCCCACGCAACCGGCACGGCCAGAACGACGCCCCCAGCCACTAGTGCGACCGATAGGGCCTTACTCGAAACGGGCACAGCGATCCCAAGAGCAAGCAGCCCAACGGCGGCCAGGCCCACCAGTCCGTACGAGAGATTGCGGCCCCACGCGCCCGGAAGCCGCGGTGACCGAACTGCCTCGCCGGTCGGTGGTGCTCTCTGGAGGAGAAGTGTCCCCAGCAACGCCCACACGCCCAGACCGCCCAAGAGGCCGAGCATTGGACCGCGGCTCTGGCTGAAGTAGATCGTGATCAACTGGGCCAGGAGGATGAAGATGTAGGCGGCGGCGCCCAGCACATCCGCCGTTCCGCTCTTCTCATCAGTCAGGATCGACCTGAACGTGCTCACGATGCGGGTCAAGGTGAGGGGCACAATCATAATGAGATAGGCGGCGACGAAGATGGCGTTCCCCATATTCGACGCCACCCGCTCCGTCACATCCCCGCCCCACGGCAATGGGTCAGCTCTGTTGTGCTGGATCAGACCGTAGACGGCGATGGGCAGACTCGTCAGGATGATGACCGTGATAAGCCGGTCCACCTGCGCGCGCGCGCGCATCCCCTGCAAGATGATCAAGAACACGACGATGTAGGACAGCGTCGTGAATGTCCCCTGCAACCGCTGGTATGATCCGAAGAAGCTGACCCGCGGAGTGACGGACAGAGCTGTGCTCAGCAGATAGACGATGACGGTGAAGAGAGTCGGAAGCACGAGCGGCGTTCGCCAGGTTACGTCGAGCTTGCGCCGGCCGCTCAACCACTCCTCGACGATCTTGACCAGCCAAGCGGCCGCCATGATCACGGCGATCGTGCGGAGCGTTGTGAGTTTGTCCGGTTCGAACACGCGGCTGCTGTAGACGTTGAAGAAGAGCGGCGT
>JAUVSX010000077.1 GCA_030596915.1 Chloroflexota bacterium
GGCGGCTCCGGCACGCGGCGCAGGAGCGGAATGGTGAAGATCGCCCACCACACCGCAACGGTGAGGAATGAGAGACGGGGGCCCAGGCTGCTTCCAGCCCAGATGAACTGGATCATCACGATGTTGATCGCCAGAAGGATGCCTCCGCCCAGGTAGCCCAGGGCGTAGCCCTTCGTGGAGACGTAGTCGATGTCCGCGGGGCGCGCGACGTGCGGTAGGAGGGCATCATAGAAGACGTACGAGGCGCTGAAGCCGACAGTACCCAATGTGAAGAGCGCGAGCGTCATGATCCAGTCCCCGCTGTCGAGGAAGACCATCAGCGCGGTGGCCAGAATGCCAAGCGCGGCGAATGCCGCCAGCCCCCGCTTCTTGCCCCCGGTGTAGTCGGCGATGCTGCCCAGGACGGGCGCGAGCAGCGCCGCGATGAGCAGGGCGGCGCTGTTGGCGTAGCCCCAGGTGACCGTGGCTGTATTGCCGCCCAGTCCCGCTGCGATGACGCTGCTGAAGTACACAGGCAGGACCGCGGCCTCCACCGTCGTGGAGAAGGCAGAGCTGCCCCAGTCGTACATAGCCCACGCGTTGACCACCCGGTCGTACGCCTTCTTCATACTCACCGTTGCTTCCACGATCCCTCCTCTCAGGGCGAAGATTGCGCGTTGCTCGCGAGAATGCCAGCAGTCCACAACTGGCCGCGAATCGGTGCACGACCAGCGCCTCGGACTTGTACTGCCCCCAGTAGACCGGAGACTGGCCGCGCTGCAGACGGGTTCGCATCATACATCAGTCGCACGGGGCGGGCAAATCATCGCCGGGGCAGTCACGAACCTGCCCCCGGGAGCAGGCGTCGGCCCCTACGCGCGCTTGCCCTGCCACCCCCCTTGCTGTATCCTGTCGCCAACAGACTGGAGGGACAATGGCAAGAAGCAAGATTATCACACGAGTCGATTCTCAGCGTCCGGCACAGCCAGGGGTGAACGAAGACCTGTTTGGGTTCGTGCCGATGGTCCCGGTGATGGTCAGCTGCGTCAGCGCCGAGGGACGCCCGAACATCATCCCGCTCATCTCGTGGTCGTTCGCGAACCGTTGGCCGCCGAAGATCACGATCGGCATCTGCGAAGGGGAGTACACGCCCAGCTATTTCGTGAGGGCATCCTATCGTATGATCCTGGCCACAGGGGAGTTCGTCGTCAACTTCCCGGATGCGGCCTTGTGGGAACAGATGATTCAGACAGGGGATCTGTCGGCCAACGATCCTTCGGTGGACAAGTTCGAGGCTGCCGGTCTGACACCGGGTCGGTCCCTCGTCGTGCAGGCGCCGACGATCGAGGAGTGCCCGATCAACATCGAGTGTGTGGTCAGAGAGCATCTCTCCCTGGGCAGCCACCACCTTTTCGCCGGCGAGATCGTCGCCTACCACCAATATGGCGAGGTGGTACGCCAGGAGGCCTCGGCAGACGTGACCGTCATAGAGTACGCGCCGGTCGAGGGCCAATCGGGGAAGCGGCTGGTGTGGCACAGCCTCCCCCGGATGGAGGACATCGGCTAGCGAGGGCCTGAGATGACAGCGACGATTCCCATCGTATCAATCGTGGGCCGCTCTGGCAGCGGTAAGACGACGCTCGTGGAGAAGCTGATCCGGGAGTTAAGACGGCGCGGTCATCGCCTCGCCGTCATCAAGCACCATCACCATCCCGACTTCGAGTTCGATGTGCCGGGTAAGGACTCCTACCGTTTCGCGCAGGCCGGCGCCGACCACGTCGTCATCGCCGGACCGACGAAGGTCGTCCACATATGCCAGTACAGGTCGGAGCCGACCATAGACGAGGTCACGGCCAGTATCCACGACGTCGACCTGATCATCACTGAAGGCTACAAGCGGGCCAGCACACCCAAGATCGAGGTCAGTCGCAGCGGGCAGGGCCGGGCTGAGATCGGGTCGATGGGCACAGGGGAGGGACTCGTGTCGGGTCCGGGCCAGCTCATCGCGCTCGTCTCCGACCGGCGTTTCGACCTGCCCGTGCCGCAGTTCGATCTGGAGGATGTCGCTGCGCTGGCGGACTTCGTCGAGACGCGGTTCCTGCAATCCGCCTGAGCGCCCAGGTGCGACGTATGGCAACGGTGCATCGCACTTTCCTAAGTGCGTTTGGAACGTGCAACGCACAACGGGATCGCAGATCCCGCGCAGGTCTCCGATGCACGGCAGCGGTGCAGCGCACCGGGGCAGCCTACACGCGCGCGCGGCGCAGGCGCAGGCTGTTAGCAACGACGGTGATGCTGCTGAACGCCATCGCGAAGGCGGCCAGCGCTGGGTGGAGTTGGCGCAGCACGTCAGGCACCCAGGGCAGCGGGTACAGCACTCCCGCCGCCACGGGGATCAGAATCACGTTGTAGAAGAATGCCCAGAACAGGTTTTGCTTGATCGTTCGCATCGTGGCCCGGCTAAGCGCCAGCGCGCGCGGCACCAGACCAAGGTCGCCCCGCATCAAGGTCACGTCGGCCGTCTCCATCGCCACGTCAGTGCCCGTGCCCAGGGCAATGCCCACGTCTGCCTGGGCCAGCGCAGGGGCATCGTTGATGCCGTCGCCGACCATGGCGACAAGCTGGCCCTTGCTCTGGAGGGACTTGATCTCGGCAGCCTTGTCGGCGGGCAGCACCTCGGCCACAACGTGATCGATCCCGGCCTGAGCGGCTATGAAGCCAGCAGTGCGACGATTGTCGCCGGTTAGCATGGTGACCTTCAGCCCCAGCTCGCGCATCTGCGCCACTGCCCTAACGGAGCTGTCCTTCAGCTCATCCGCCCTTCCCAGGACGCCGTAGATCTCGTCGTCTATCACCACGACGACGGCAGTCTTGCCCTCGCCCTGTAGCTGCGCCAGATCGTCGGAAAGATCGCCGAGGGAGATCCCCTCCGCCTCAATCCACGAAGGCTTGCCGACCACCACAGCGCGCCCTTCCACGAGGGCGCGCACGCCCTTTCCCGGGACAGCCTCGAAGTCGTGAGGATCCGCCAAAACCAGTCCATCGGCCTCTGCCTTGCCGACGATCGCCCGACCCAACGGGTGCTCTGACCCACGTTCAGCGGAGGCGGCCACGCGGAGCAGTTCATGCTCCGGCATGTTAGCCGCTGAGTTGACGTCATCAGGGGCCGCGTCCCAGTCGACCAACCTCTCTGCGACAACCACGTCGGTCACCGCTAGCTGCCCCCGAGTGAGCGTGCCCGTCTTGTCGAGGACGACCGCCTGCAGCCGGTGAGCGGTCTCCAGCGCGGCGCTGTTCTTGAACAGAATCCCGAGCTCGGCGCCCTTCCCCGTGCCAACCATGATAGCCGTCGGTGTGGCGAGACCGAGTGCACACGGGCAGGCGATCACCAACACGGCGACAAACCGGAGAAGTGCCTCGGTGAAGCCTACGCCAAGACTCAGCCAAACGAGGAACGTGATCAGCGCAATCGCAATGACGACCGGCACGAAGACAGCCGCCACCCGATCGGCGAGCCGCTGGATGGGCGCCTTGCTGCCCTGAGCCTGCTGCACAAGCCTGATGATCTGGGCGAGGGCCGTCTCGGACCCTACCCGCGTTGCCTCGAAAGTTAGCATGCCATTTTCGTTGATCGTCGCGCCCGTAACCTCATCGCCAGGACCCTTGTCGACAGGCAAGGGCTCGCCGGTCAGCATGCTCTCGTCGACCGCCGAGTGGCCACTCACGACGATACCGTCGACCGGGATCCGCTCCCCGGGACGGACGACGAGCACATCACCGACGTGTACCTCCGCGACCGGTACCTCGATCTCGCTGCCTTCGCGAAGGACGCGCGCCGTCTTGGGTCGCAGCCCGATGAGCCGACGGATCGCCTCGCCCGTCTGGCCCTTGGCGCGAGCCTCGAGCAGCTTGCCCAGCTTGATCAGCGTGATGATGAGGGCCGAGGTCTCGAAGTAGACGTGCTCCCCGGCGGCCGGAAAGAGCAGGACGCCCACGCTGTAGAAATAGGCGACCGAGGATCCCATCGCGACGAGCACATCCATGTTGGCGGTGCGGTTGCGCAGCGCGTGATAGGAGCCCACGTAGTAATCCCAGCCCGTGTAGAACTGAACCGGCGTGGCCAGGGCCAGGAACAGCCAGTTGACCCAAGGGTCGTGAGCCCACGGGCCCAGGAGTCCAAAGTCGCGGGCCATGCTGAGCAGAAAGAGCGGCAAGGTGAAGGCAACGCCCACCCAGAACTTGCGCGTCTGGTCTGCGATCCCAGCCTCGCGGGCGCGGGCCTCGACGTCTTCAAGCTGCTCCTCGGTGGCAGTCTGCAACACGCCGTAGCCAGCGTCCTCAAGGGCGCGCACCATCGCCGCGACGGATGCGACTCCGGGAATGTACTCGACCGTGGCGCGTTCCGTCGCCAGGTTGACGTTCGCCTGGACGATGCCAGTGACCTTCCGCTTCAGCGTGCGCTCGACGGTCGCAGCGCAATTGGCACACGTCATACCCGTGATCGGCAGCTCGACGCGCGCGGTGATGACGCCGTACCCGGCATCCTCCACACGCTGGACGAGATCGGGCGTGTTGAGCCGCGACAGATCGAAGGCAACCGAGGCCTGCTCGGTCGCGTAGTTCACAACCGCGTCCGTCACGCCGTCGGCCTTCTTGAGACTGCGCTCGACCGTGAAGGCGCAGTTGGCGCAGTGCATCCCCGTGATGGGCAACGTGACACGTGTTTCGGTGTCGGTCATTGGATCAGACTCCATAATCGCCGGAGCGCGGTATCGAAACCGCGGCTACAACACGGCCGGTGCGCGGTTGGCGCAGTGCATCCCCGTGATCGGCAGCGTGAGGCGTCTTTCGGTGTCGGTCATAGGTCTCACCTCGTAGCTCAGCCCAACACTCGACAGGTTCTAGATGGCGCCTGCCCGTAATGGTAGCACTAGCCTACGCAGGCGACTGTTCGCACGGAAGGTCCGGCGAAAACCCGTCAGGTTCATGCTGGCGCGTAGTTGATCTCCGTCAGCAAGTCATTGATGGCATCCCACGTGGCAGGCGCCTCCCACACGACCGTGACGGTCTTCGTGCCCTCGTCGGCCTCCACGCTGACGACGCCCTCCATCTCGCCCAGTTCGCGCTTGATCGTCATCACGCAGTGCGAGCAAGAAATCGTTGGGACCTGGAAGCGTTTCTCAGCCATTCTGTCCTCCGATATTTGATAGATAGCAATCGTGCTTATTATACAAGCGTGCGCTGCGAATGTCAATAAGAGATACCATAGAACCGTGCAGTATGGCATCTTCCACCCGCTCCGTGCCCCTTCGTGGAGTCTGGGCGAAGGGGCACGCGCGGTTGTCGCTCTCGTGCCACACGGTATACTGGACCGGCCATGCGCCCCGCAGAGCAGTCCCCTCTCAGCTCAGAACCTGCCCACGTCGGGGCGAGCTCAGACCGAGCACCCTCGCTCAACGGGCAGCGTCCAACGACACCCGGCAACACATCCGCTGCTCCGCCGCGATCTCTCCGGCGGTGGCGCATCGTCGGGTACATCGTGCCGATGCTCGTGGTATTGCTGGCGTTTGCCCTGCGGGTACACAGGCTGCCGGAGGTGCCCTTCGGCTGGCACCCCGACGAGGCGTCGAAGGGGCTACTAGCCCGGGACGTACTGGCTGGCAAATACGCTCCCGCCTTCTTCTCGGCATTCACCGGCCGGGATGCACTGTACGTCTACCTGGAGGCCCTGGCCTTTTCCCTGTTCGGGGGGGGTATGGTGGCCGCGCGCCTGCTGTCAGCTTTCGCCGGCGTGCTGACGGTCGCGGTCAGTTATGGCCTGGGCCGGACCATGTTCGGCCGTCGCGTCGGCCTCGTTGCGGCTGCCCTGCTCGGCGCCTCGCTATGGCACCTCATTGCCAGTCGCAACGCCTACCGCGCCGTGATCCAGCCGCTCGTGCAGATCCCCCTGTTGTGGCTCCTATTCCACGAGTGGCGCCGTGGTGAAGGCAAGACCTCTGGGTGGCTGCTTGCGGCGGTCGCTGGCCTTTTCCTTGGCCTGAGCCAGTCCACCTACACGGCCGCGCGCGCCTTCCCCGTGATGGTTCTGATCCTGCTCGCTCTCGCTTGGGCCATAGTCCCGTCCCTCATTCTCCGACGCTGGCAATGGCTGCTGGCGATGCTCCTCGTCGCAGCAGTCGTGCTGGTTCCCCTGGCCCTCTACGTCTTCCGTCACCCGTTCGACCTCTACGGACGGGCAGCGCAGGTGTCGGTCTTCACCCCGGAGTGGTCGGGCGGCGATGCGTGGGGCCGACTGAGACGGAGTGTAGTTGAAACCGCTCGCATGTTCTTCATTTGGGGAGATCCCAACTACAGATTCAACATCGCCGGGAAACCTGTCTTCGGAACAGTCGGTGCGGTTGCGTTCTGCGGGGGCATCGCGGTATGTACGTGGTCTGCCATCCGCTCCAAGGGGTGGCGCCGGCTCGCGTACGCTTCGCTGCTCATCTGGGTGGTCGTCATGCTGCTCCCGATGACGCTGTCTGCCGAGAGCCTGCCCTACTACCAGCGGGCGATAGGCATCCTCCCGGCGGTGTACCTTCTGCCAGCCCTGTTCCTGGATGCGCTGGCCGGCTGGGCTTCGTCCCTTGGCGGTAGACTCCTTGGGCGGGTGGATCAAGGCCGCAATGAGCAGAGCGGATTGCGCATCGCGCGCGCTCTGAGCAACACGCTGCTCGGGGTTCTCATCGCCGCGCTGACAATGCGCACGGCGCGGGTGTACTTCGGCGACTGGCACGCCACGCCGCGCAATGATGACGACAGGCGGGTGGCGATGGTGTATGCCGCATCGTACCTAAGGGAAGAGACGGCGGGCTTGGCCCTCTACCTGTCCTCCGAGTATCCTGAACATCCGACGCTGGCCTTCCTCGCGCCGGAGCGGTACGACGGCGCCCATTGGTTCGACGCCCAGCAGAGCCTGCCCCTGCCGTCGGCCGGCCACGAAGCCACCTACGTGCTCTTGCTGGAGAATCCGCCGCAGCCGGCGCTGCTCGAGCGAGTGCCCGCCCTGAAACGGGTCCATACAGGCCACGACCGCTTCGGTCGTCCAGTTTTCGACGTGTACCATTGGCCAGGCCGTGGCTTCCCCGTGCCCGCGGACCAATCGCCCGCCATCTGGTCCTTCGAAGTGAGTTACGATCCCAGGGACCCGGATGGCCTCCGCCATCCTGTTGAGCTGCCTGTCAACTTCGGGGATATCCTGGCCTTCACCGGTCACGACCGGAGCGCTGACGTGGTCGCGCCTGGTGACACGCTTGAGCTAGTGCTGCACTGGCAGCTCCTTAGCAGACCAGAGCGGCACTACTCGATGTTCGCCCATCTGCTGGACGTCGAGGGCCGGGTCGTGGCTGAATACGACGCCAATCGTTATCCTACGAGCTTCTGGCGCGAGGGCGGAGGCGAGCTGCTGTTGAGCTACTTCCCATTGCGGATCGACCCCGGCACACCGCCTGGCGAATACCGCCTGGAGATTGGCGTCTACCACCAACCAACGGGAGAGCGCCTTCCCGTCACCGAGGCTGGTGTCCCCGTCGCAGACCGGCTGCTCCTGCGCCCCGTGACAGTCCAATGACGAGCTTGCATCGCCAAGTCAGGCGCGCGGACGTGCCGGCCTCATCCCGCGGCGGAGCGCAGGCCTGCGCTCCGCGTCAGGATGGACGACCGTGACGAAACCACGCGTGATCGTGATCGGCGCAGGCGCGTCGGGGCTGCTCGCCGCCGGGCAGGCCGCCCAGCGGGGGGCCAGCACGCTACTGCTCGAGAAGATGGATCGCCCGGGCCGCAAACTGCGCATCACCGGCAAGGGCCGGTGCAACCTGACCAACGTGGCGCCACTTCCCGACTTCATCGCGCATTTCGGCGCCAATGGCCGTTTCCTGCGCCAACCGTTTTCGCGGTTCTTCACGGACGATCTGGTGGCCTTCTTCGACGATCTGGGAGTGCACAGCGTCACTGAGCGTGGGGGGCGTGTCTTCCCGGCCAGCGAGCACGCTCAAGACGTCGTGGATGGCCTCGTGCGCTGGACCCGCAGTCAGAAGGTCGACCTACAGACCCAGTCTCCTGTGGCGCGCCTGGTCGTCGAGGGGGGACGCGTGGCCGGGGTGAAAGTGTCGGAGACCGCCCGCCGGAACGCCGGCCGCATCTATCGAGCATCCAGAGTGGTCATCGCGACCGGAGGCGCATCCTACCCGGGCACCGGATCTACGGGCGATGGCTACCGGCTGGCCAAGGCAGTGGGGCATTCGATTGTGCCGATCCGCCCCGCCCTCGTGCCGCTGGAGACGGACGGTGAGACCGCCGCCAGGCTACAGGGCCTGAGCCTGCGCAACGTGACCGTTCAACTATGGGTCGATGACCGGAAGGAGGCGGAGGGATTCGGCGAGATGTTGTTCACGCACTTTGGGCTGTCTGGACCCATCGTTCTCTCGCTGAGCAAGCACGCGGTTGATGCATTGCGCGCCGGCCGGCGCGTGACCGCTGTCACCGATCTCAAGCCTGCGCTAGATGAGCGAAACCTGGACGGACGCCTGCTTCGGGATATTGACGCGCACGGGAAGCAGCACTTCCGCTCCCTTCTGAAGGGACTCTTGCCCCGCAAGCTGATCCCCGTGTGCGCGAACCTGACCAGTATCCCTCTGTCCAAGCCGTGCCATCAGATCACCGGCAAGGAGCGTGCGCGACTTCGCGCGTGGCTCAAGGACTTCCGCCTCCAGGTGACGGGACACCGTCCTTTGGCCGAAGCCATTGTCACAGCCGGTGGCGTTGACACCCGGGAGGTTGATCCGTACACGATGGCTTCGCGTCTCGTGGACGGCCTATACTTCGCCGGGGAGGTACTGGATGTAGACGCGGATACGGGCGGCTACAGCTTGCAGGCCGCGTTCTCGACCGGCTGGGTTGCCGGTCGCGCCGCCGCTGAGTAGACTGGCCGATCGCCATCACCAGACGAGGCGCGAATGCTCCAAGTCAGCAATCTGTCCAAGAGCTACGGCGACAGGGCCATCCTCGAGAACGCCAGCTTCACGCTCAACGCCGGCGATCGGGTCGGGCTCGTCGGTCCCAATGGTTGTGGCAAGACGACGCTGTTGCGCATCATCGTTGGTCAGGAGCAGCCTGATCAGGGCAGCGTGCACCTCTCGCCGGCTAGCCTGACGATCGGCTACCTCCCACAAGCCCTGGAGTTCGAGCCCGGCGCCAGCGTCGGCGATGTGATGCGCCAGGCGGTCGACGGCCTGCCTGGGGCTGAACAACAGGTGGAGTCGTTGGCCCAACAGATCGCGGAGGCCGATTCTGAGGAGCTGCCTGACTTGATGGACGCGTACTCAGAGGCGTTGTCCCGTCTCGAGGCCGCTGGCGGTTACGGCGCCATCCACAACATCGACGCCACTCTCGCCGGCCTGGGCCTGGGTACGGTTAACCAGGCCACGCCAGTTGCAGTCCTCAGTGGCGGGCAGAAGACGCGTCTTGGCCTTGCTCGTCTGATGCACGCCAGGCCCCAGGTACTGATCCTCGATGAGCCCACCAATCACCTGGATATCGCGGGTCTAGAGTGGCTAGAGACCTTCCTACTGGAGTACAAGGGGGCCGTCCTGGTGGTCTCCCACGATCGTGCCATCCTCGATCGAACGGTGCAGGCCATCCTCGAGCTTGATCCGGTCTCGCATTCAATCACCACCTACGCTGGCAACTACACCGACTATCATCTGGCCAAGCAA
>JAUVSX010000223.1 GCA_030596915.1 Chloroflexota bacterium
CCGCGACTGCATACTGGTCTCGGTTCTTCTTGAGCAATCGCAGCAGGGTGGTGTAGTTCTCCGGCGAGAAGAATACGTCGCCACGGTCGACGCCGCGATTGGTGACGTGGTAGGTGTGATCGGCGAGGAAGGAGGTTCTTCGGTAGGGCATGGCCTTCCCAGCTTCTCAGCTTCCCGAAAGCTGGCAGCTTCCGGGAAGCTATAGCAATATCACCTGCACCCGCGTACCGGCCTCAACGCGAGCCCAATCTTCGGATATGATCGCCAATCCATTCGCCTTGACCATCGAGCTCAGGATCCCCGAGCCCTGACCGCCGGTAAGATAGGCGTGGACCTCCCCTCCCTCCCACGCCACACGGACGCGCAGGTAGTGACGACGCTCATCTTTGTGCGGCAGCGCATCCACCAGCGTCGCCTCGACCCGCATCCCCTCCCGGTCCGTCGCGCCGAGCATCTTCAGGATCGCCGGCCGGACGAAGGTCTCGAACGAGACCATTGCCGAGACCGGGTTGCCCGGCAACCCCAGCACCGGCACCTCGCCGATGTGGCCGAAGGCGAGAGGCTTACCAGGCTTCATCCGCACGCGCCAGAAACCGATCTGCCCCTCAGCGGCCAGTACCTCCTTCACGATGTCAAAGTCGCCGACCGAGACGCCGCCCGACGTGAGAAACAGGTCAGCCCCCTGCGCTAGGCCCGCCCGAATGCGCCCGCTCAGCGCCTCGGCCTGATCGCGCGCGATACCCAGCATGATTGGCTCTCCCCCGCACCGAATCACCTGTGCCGCGTTCGAATAGCTGTTCGCGTCACGAATCTTGCCCGGCGTGAGGGGGGCGTCGATTGGCACAAGTTCGTCCCCGGTAGCGAGAATCGCAACACGAGGCCGGCGGGTGACGCGCACCTCGGCGCACCCTAGAGCAGCCAGCATGCCGACCTCCTGCGGCCGAATGAGCGTGCCGCGCGGGAGCACCAGGTCGCCGCGCCGCACATCCTCGCCTGCCGGGCGCACAAACTGGCCCGGCTGAATCGAGACGGCGATCTCCACCCAGTCCCCTGAGGACACCGTGTCCTCGACCCGCACGACGCCATCGGCGCCCGCAGGGATCGGCGCGCCGGTCATAATGCGGATGGCCGCGCCCGAGCCGACTTCTGCCTCGGCGACGTAGCCAGCCGGCAGGTCGGCGATCACCCTCAGGGGAACGGGGCTCTGCGGGCTGGCGCCGACGGTATCAGCCGCCCGGACCGCGTAGCCATCCATCGCCGAGTTGTCGTGGGGGGGAATATCCACACGGGCCACAGTGTCCTCAGCGAGGACGCGGCCCAATGCCTCCAACACAGGCACACGCTCTGCTTCCAGGACGTCAAACGCGGCCAGCACGCGCTCACGAGCTTCCTCCACGCTCAGCATCGGCTCTCCCATTCCCTCACCCCACCGCTTCGCTGCGCCACTCCGCGCCGCCCGCCCATACCTCTTTCTTCCAGATGGGCACAATCTCCTTGAGCCGGTCGATGGCATAGCGCACAGCGTCGAACACCTCGGCACGGTGCGCGGAGGAGAGTGCGATGACGACGCTGATTTCTCCCACCTCCAGCCTGCCCACTCGGTGCACGATCGCGACCTGTCGAATCGTCGGCCAGCGAGCGCAAATCTGTTCACCGATCTGGCGCAGCGTCCCCTCTGCCATCTCCGGGTAAGCCTCGTACTCGAGGTGATGCACTGCCCGTCCATCGGTCTCGCAGCGCACGACGCCGACGAACGTGATGACCGCCCCGATTGCCGGGTCCGCCAGCCGCGAGACTACCTCGTCGACCGAGATCTCAGCGGTCGTGATCTCGCACAGCTTCAACGGGCTCACCCTCCCCCGACGGGCGGCAGACAGGCAACGTCGTCGCCATCGCGCAGGACGGTCTGCATACCCACGTAGGCACGATTCACGGCGACGTTCAGAAAGCGGGTATAGGGCCGCAGCACCGGGTATTGCTCCGTCAGCAGGCCCACGAGTTCTCCCACCGTCGTGCCATCTGGCACGTCCATCTGAAGCTCGCCCTTGCCGAGTGCTTCTCGCGGAGCGGCGAAGAACCGCACCTTGATGTGGATCCGATCAGTCTCCAACGCTCATTCTCCAACTGCGGGAAACCTAGTCCTCCAGGACAGTCTCCCCACTCTTGCCCCCGCTCTTGCGCACCAACCGGATATTGGTGATGCGCATGGTTTTCTCGACCGCCTTGGCCATATCATAGATCGTGAGGGCCGCCACACTGACTGCTGTCAGCGCCTCCATCTCCACCCCGGTCTGGCCCCGGCTCCGGACCGAGGCCTCGATCGCGATGCGCGAGTTGGTTTCGTCGATTGAGAACGCCACGTCCACCTTCGTCAGCAGCAGCGGGTGGCAGAGGGGGATCAGATCGGACGTGCGCTTGGCGGCCATGGTGCCCGCTACCTGCGCCGTCGCCAGGACATCGCCCTTTGGTGTGCCCTTTTCGGCGATCAGGCGCAGCGTCTCGGGGCGCATCGTCACCTCGCCCCGCGCAACGGCAATCCGTTCCGTGTCCGGTTTGTCCCCCACGTCGACCATTTCTACGCGCCCCTCGTCGTCCAGGTGCGTCAGCGGTCCCACGTCTCTCGCCTCACGCATCCAGCGTGCCGTGGCGCAACTCCACCGGGAGCGGCGCCGGACGGCTGCACGTGCTGCTGAGCTCGATGTGCCGGCCCTCCAGGGACGAATCAAGGAAAGCCTGCATCACGTCGAGCACGTGATAGGCCAGCTCGCCGTTGGCTCTATGCGCACGGCCCGAGCGCAACGCGTAGGCCATGTCCGCCACACCGATTCCCCGGCTATTCTCGGTGTATCCGTGGGTCAGCGGGATCTCCTCCCAATCAGCGGCCGGGGACCGGCGTACGCGCACCGGGCCGCCGAAGATGTTCGGATCGGGCACGGCCAGTGTGCCTTCAGAGCCGTAGATTTCGATGGGCGGCAGCGCGCTAGCCTGCACGTCGAAGCTGGTGAGGATCGTGCCGACCGCGCCGCTCGCGAACTCGAGGATGCCGGCAACGTGCGTCGGGGTCTCGACCTCTACCACAGTCCCGTACAGGGGCTGGCTAGTGATCGTGCGCTCCGGAAACGTGATCCTCGCCGACCCTGTCACGCGCTTCACCGGCCCCAACATCGAAATGAGGGCGGTGAGGTAGTAGGGCCCCATATCGAACATCGGACCGCCACCAAGCTGGTAGTAGAACGCGGGGCTGGGGTGCCAACTCTCGTGACCAGGGCAAAGCATGAAGGCCGTCGCCCCCACCGGCTCACCGATCGCGCCGTCGTCGATCAGCTTGCGGCAGGTCTGCAGGCCGCCTCCGAGAAACGTGTCGGGCGCACAGCCGACCCGCACGCCCCGCGCGCTTGCGGCCTCCAATAGCTGCCGGCCCTCATCTCGCGTGAGCGCCAACGGCTTCTCGTTGTGGACCGACTTGCCCGCCTCAATCGCCAAGAGCCCAACCTCGCCGTGGGCATCCGGCGTTGTGAGATTAACGACGATGTCGATCTCTGGGTCGGCCAGCAACTCGTCGGTTGTGCAGGCCCGCGGGACACCGTACTCGGCGGCTCTCTCCTGGGCGCGCTCGCCGATCAGATCGGCACCAGCCACGCTCTCCAGGTTCTCGAACGTCTGCCCGGCCTGGAGGTAGATCCCGCTGATATTGCCGCAGCCGACGACGCCGACCCTCACTGTGTTCGGGCTCATATCAGATATCTCCTCGCGCTACCGGCTGGCCCAGAGCATACCGCGCTGGACAATCGTGCGGACTTCGGGCACGTCAAAGTCGCAAGCCACGTGGCCCAGGGACGTGTAGAAGACGCGTCCCTGGCCCCACATGCGCTTCCACACGACTGGCATCACAGCGCCCTCGATCCACGGCGCGTGCTCACCGCCGAACGTCGTCGTCGCCAGCACCTCATTGGACGGATCGACGTGCATGTAATACTGCTCCGAGTGCATCTTGAAATCGCTGATTCCCGCGACGATGGGATCCTCGGGCTTCGTGATGTTCACCTCGTAGTCGATGACACCGCCCGGATGGGCCACCCACTGGCCGCCGACCATGAACTGGTACTCGGTGTTGTCGCGGAACGAATCGCCCATCCCGCCGTGCCACCCCGCGATCCCGACGCCACTGGCGACTGCCTCCAGCAGCCCGTGTTCCTGCTCGCGCGCGATCGTGCCCATCGTCCACACCGGCACGATCAAGCTCAGCGACCGCATCCTCTCCGAGTTCAGGTATGCATCAAGCGTGTCAGCGACCTCCACCTGGTAGCCGCTCTCCCGGAGGAAGGGGACAAAGACATCGACGCACTGCTTGGGCTCGTGCCCATCCCATCCACCCCATACGACCAATGCCGATTTCACAGATCCTCTCCTTGTCGTAGTTTGCGAATCTGACGTCTCGCCAGCCTAGGTTGAGGGACTCGCCCCTAGCCCCCTATCTCGGACATCACCCGCTTCTCTGGCCGCTGACGATCACTCAAGTGATGCTGCATCGGCTTGCCCTGGATCCCCTCCAGCAGCAGCGCCTTGACCTCGGCGACGCCTGCCCCCTGGCGCAAGGACGTCCGCAGGTCGATCTCCACGTCTGATAACAGGCAGAGTCTCAATTGCCCGTCAGCGGTCAGCCGGAGGCGGTTGCACTGGTAGCAGAAGTGCTCGCTGATGGGGGTAATGAAGCCCACGGTGCCCATCGCTCCGGGCAAGCGATAGTAGCGGGCCGGTCCGCCCCCGACGCTGGCTTTCGCCGGCTCGAGCGCGCCCAACGTGGCCTCGATCTGTGCGCGGATCACCGGCGCCGTCACGACCCTATCGTGCCACTCATCATCCATCGGCCCCATGACGCCCAGGGGCATTAGCTCGATGAAACGGACGTGCCACGACTCCGTCAGCGTCCTGCGCGCGAAGTCCACTGGTTCGTCGTCGTTCAGGCCCCGGATGACAACCGTGTTGATCTTAATCGGTGCCAGACCGGCGCGGCGCGCCGCTTCGATCCCTGCCCACACCTCGCTGAGTTCACCGCGTGCTGTGATACGCCGGAACCGTTCTGGGCGCAGCGTGTCCAGGCTGACATTGACCCGCTGGAGGCCCGCAGCGGCGAGATCAGCGGCATAGCGACCCAGGAGGATGCCGTTCGTCGTCATCGCCAGGTCGTCGACGCCGGGGACTCCCGCGAGCATGCGGACCAGATCGACGATACCGGGACGCACGAGCGGCTCACCGCCCGTCAGGCGCACCTTGCTGACGCCCAGCTCGGCCGCCGCTCGGACGACCGGCTCGATCTCCTCGTAGCTCAGGATCTGATCGTGGGGCCGCCACGGCACTCCCTCCGGCGGCATGCAGTAGACACAGCGCAGGTTGCAGCGGTCGGTCACCGAGATCCGCAGGTAGCTTATGGGACGGTTGTACGCGTCCAAGTGGGCCATCGTGAGTACGAGCTGTGCAACGAATCGGCGTCCACCTGAGAGGAGGACGCCGGAAGGTTAGCCTGCTATCGGTCAATCTCCCTGCCGGGGCCGGGAGGCGTTCACGAATCCGGCCTCGCCGCATCGCCCACCGCCAATTCTACTCGCTTTCGGCGGGACGGCAAACGGCCACCCTTCGGGCGGCTTGGCAGTGTCGGCAAAACACGAGGCGCTACGAACCTCCAAGTACTGCATCGCTCTGGCTCCGCGCCCCAACGAGCTTCGTGCCGAAACTGCATACGGGGCCCTTCGGAACGCTTGGCAGTTGTGAGATGGAACGG
>JAUVSX010000215.1 GCA_030596915.1 Chloroflexota bacterium
GACTGCGATGATCCGCGAAGGCGACGTTCAATGGTGGGTACTGGAGGCGAAGAAGCACCCTGAGTCTGCCCCTGCCATCATTGAGGAGCTTGCGAAACGTCTGGCCAAGCTGGACGCAGAGAACGAACGGTTGCGTAACGAGGCCATACGATCGACATATGTTGCACCGACTGCTGAGACCGACGAGTTGCGGGCGCTCCGCGAAAGAGTTGCTATCCTCGAGGGCCTCGTCGATGAAACGTCGGGCGAGCGGTCACTGATCCTGATCTCGGACCGAATGCAGCCTGCGCGGATGTCACTCGCCCGCGCCCGGCTAGTGGCCAGGGGCGCGAGCCCGGCGCTCAACTCCCGGGCCCTGCTCAGGCTACGGTGCCTCCTGCTCGCCCGGCCCCGAGGCAACATCCTGCTGATTGGAAGCCAAGGCCACGGCAGTGTTCTGCGAGCGTCCGACGCTCCCTCTCCCAGCGAGGACGGAATCTGGCCAGCCGCAGATGGCGATACGCCCCAGACCGGCGAGTGGCTGTCGGCGGGAGTGGCAATTGACAGCCCCCCGCGCTTCTGGACCATCGTCACGCGTCGTGGGTTCGTTCGCCAGCACATCCGCGTGACTGTCGATCAAGCAGTGGCGAAGGGCGAACCCATCGTGCGGAGTCCCCTCGCGAGGGATGAAGCCAGGGCGATCGTGGTCGGCGACCAGGGCGATCTGCTTGTAGTGAGCCGCTGGGGCAGAGGGCAGCGCTTTCCGCAACTATCCATCTCGTCGCAAGGGTCGATGGCGATGAAGCTCGACCCCGACGATCAGATTGCCGGCGCGCTGCCCTTGTCATCGGAGGCCGAGATCTTGATTGTGACGGCGGCAGGCTACGCTATCCGGCGCGACAGCTCCAGGCTCAAAGCGATGAAGCAGCCCGGCGGTGCGAGCAAGCCGCTCATACGGGCCTTCGACACGCTCGCCATCTTCCGCTACGAGCCAGACGCGCAACTGCTGTTTCTCACCTACTCGGGCCGGTTGGTGCTCGCGCCAGTTGCGGACGTCGCCCTGGAGAAGCAGGCGAGCAAGGGCACGCTCCTTCACGACCTGAGCCGCGACCCCGCGATCGCCGTGGTGTGCGTCCCGGCCGCGGCGTGGCCGGCCGCGTAGCTCAGTCTGGCGGCAACGATGCGCATCGGCCTTGACTTCGGCACGACGAATTCGAGCGCAGCCCTCTTCGACGGCCAGCGCGTCCACATGTTCCCCATCGATCCGGGCGCTCGCGACGCTGCGGTAGCCCGCTCGATCCTCTACCTCACCCGCGACGGCGATGTGTTCATCGGGCAAGAGGCTGTGGACACCTACTACCGGCAGAACACCGGGCGTCCGAGCCGGATGGTGCGCAAGATCATCGGCGAGATCGAGATGAGCTTCGGCGACGTCGGATCGACCAAAGGGTACCCGGTCGGGCCGCACAACACCTTCCAGGAGGTGTACGCGCTCGTCGACGAGCTCACGCCTGGACGTCTCTTGCACTCGCTCAAGAGCGGGCTTGCGGGCGGGAGCACCAGGCCAACCATCTTCGACCGCGAATATGGGCTGGAGGGACTGATCGCGATCTTCCTGCGCGAGGTGCGCCAGCGCGTGGAAGCGGTGGCGGGCGAACGGGTGGAGAGCGTTGTCCTCGGACGGCCGGTGACCTTCGCGGGCGGCGATCAGGAGGCGGACAGCGCCAGGGCCGAGACTCGGCTTGGCCGGGCCGCCGAGATGGCCGGATTCCGCGATGTCAGCTTCGAGCTTGAGCCAGTCGCGGCGGCGCACCACTACGAACAGACGCTGGCAAGTCCGCAGGATGTCATCGTCTTCGACCTGGGCGGGGGCACGCTCGACGTCACGGTCATGCGAGTTGGCGAGCCTGGGCTCCGAGAGGTCCGCGCCACCGGGGGCGTCGGGATCGGGGGAGAGACCTTCGATCAGCGGATCATTTCGGGCCTGCTCCTGGACCACTTCGGACGGGGCACTACCTGGGGCGAGCAAGCTATACCCCTCCCGAGCCGGTACACCGACGCGCTATCGGACTGGCAGGCGATCGCGGACCTGAACCGGCCGGAGGCGTTGCGGTTCTTCCACCTGGCGCAGACGACCGGTAGTCATCCGGCGAGGGTGCGCGCTCTCCAATCGCTAGTGGTCAACAACTACGCGATGCGGCTGATCGATGGGGTCGAGCGAGCCAAGGTCGCTCTATCGGCAGCTCACTTCGGATTGATCCGCCTGACAGGCCAGGACCTGGGCGTGTGGCAGCCGATCACCCGCGCTCAATTCGAGGGTCTCATCGCGAAAGCGGCCGGTCGCATCGAAGCGTGCGTGCTGGGAATGCTTGAGCGCTCCGGTCTAAGCCCGGATCAGATCGACACGGTCGTCCAGACGGGTGGCTCGGCCCAGATTCCCCTCTTCATCGCAATGATGGGACGGTTGTTCGGCCCAGAGAAGGTGATCCTATCGGACGTGTTCACAGGCGTAGCAGCCGGACTCGCCATACGGGCAGCCCAGCTCGAGGGCACGGCCGAGCCGAGAGACCGACCGAACGCTGCCCCCAGCCCCTAGCCTGCGGGCCCGATCTCGGCGCGGACGACGCCCGTCACCCGCGCCCGCGTGTCCCGTAAGTCGCCGTTGATCTCGATAACGGGCCTCGCGTGTTCGCTCTGCAGCACGACGCTCCCCGGCTCCACGTCGTGGATCAGCCACACGTTGGCGCCGATGATCGACCCCCTGCCAATGCGCACCCGTCCCAGGATCGTCGCTCCGGCATAGATGATGACATCATCCTCGATGATCGGATGGCGCGGTATTCCCTTGACGAGGGCGCCGGACGCGTCCCTCAGGAAACTCTTGGCCCCCAACGTCACGCCCTGGTAAAGCCGGACGTTGTCGCCGATCACCGAGGTCTCGCCAATAACCGTGCCAGTCCCGTGGTCGATGAAGAACCGCTCTCCGATCACCGTTCCGGGGTGGATATCGATGCCCGTGGCTGAGTGAGCCAGCTCAGTGATGATCCGAGGGATCAGGTCCGCGCCCAAGATGTGGAGCTGGTGGGCGATGCGGTAGTTAGTCAGCGCCTTGATGCTCGGATAGGAGAAGATGGTCTCCTGGGGGCTCTTGGCCGCGGGGTCGCCCTCGTAGGCGGCCACAACGTCGGTCGCCAGCAGGCGCCGGATCTCCGGCAAGCTGGCGATGAAGCCCTCGGCCTGAGCCTGGGAGCGCTCCTCGCAGTCCTTGCAGTCGCGCCCCTGGTTCTTGCACGTGAAGCAGTACCCGCGCTTGATTTGCTCGACCAGCAGACTCTGAACCTCGAGCAGCGCAGACCCAAGCACGTACGGCATGGCCTCGAGCGTCATCTCTTCCTCGCCGAAGAAACCGGGGAAGAGCACCGCCCTCAGCCGGTCGACGATCTGATGCAGATCTTCGATAGACGGCATCCTGGCATCATGGGACGGCCGGTGATAGACCGCATCGTACGACTCAGGACTGCAGAGCGCGTTTACGGTTCTGATGACCACGGCTTGGTGGGCCATTGTTCCCCCGTCCTACACTTCGCTGAAGTGCTTGTTCTGATAGAACTCGATCAACTCAGTCACCTCACCCTCGCACTCGCCACACACCGTGCTGACCTTGGTCATCTCCTGCAACTCGTAGAGTGTGCGCGCGCCCTCGAGCACGGCCTGCTCAATCTCGTAGTCGCTCACGGACATACACTGGCAGACGATGCGCTCGCTTTCTTGCTCGATCTTCTCCTCCAGGCCGGCGCGCCGGTAGTAATCGTTGATCGCCTGCCGTAGAGCCTTGTCGCCCAGCACCGAGCAATGCACCTTATGCTCGGGCAGGCCGCCCAGCTCCCTCTGCACATCGCGCGCGGTCACGCGGTACGCATCCGCGAGCCTCATGCCCTTGCCCATCTCGGATAGCACTGACGTGCTGGCAATCGCGCTGGCGCACCCAAACGTCCGCCACTTGCAGTCGGCGATCGTGCCCGACGGTTCGTCGACCTTGATCACGACGAGCATCTCATCGCCGCACCTGACGTTGCCCGTCAATCCTCGGCCATCGGCCTCAAAGGCCTCCTCGTCCTCGAGCACGTTGCGAGGCTGCATGAAGTGGTCTTTCACCGTCTCGCTGTAGGCCCAGCCCACCGCCATCATGCTGCCCTCCGCTGGTACGTTGTTGACATAGCCCTGATTCTCTCGATCACACCAGGCAGCGTGTCGAGCACGTACGTCACGTCGTCCATCGTGTTTTCGCGCCCCAGGCTGATGCGAATCGATCCGTGGGCGCATTCCATCGGCAGACCCGTCGCCAGCAGGACGTGGGATGGCTCGAGCGAACCGGACGCGCAGGCGGAGCCCGTTGAGACGGCGATCCCCGCGAGGTCGAGATACAGAAGAATCGACTCTCCCTCTGCGCCATCGAACGTCACGTTCAGCGTGTTGGGCAAGCAGTCCGTGGGATGACCCACGATACGCACGTCCGGGATCCGGTCCCGAATGCCGTCGCGAAGCCTCTCCCTCATCTCGCGCAAACGCGGCTCCTCGGCCTTCATCTCGAGCGCCCGCATCTCTGCGGCCTTGCCAAACCCGCTGATGCCCAACGTGTTCTCGGTGCCTGCGCGACGGCCCTTCTCCTGGTGACCGCCACGGATGAGGGGACAGAAGGGCACGCCCTTCCTCACCATCAGAGCGCCAACGCCCTTGGGCCCGTACATCTTGTGGGCTGAGACCGTCAGGAAGTCGACGTCAAGCTCACGCACATCGACGGGAACTGTGCCGACTGCCTGTACGGCGTCGGTGTGAAACTGCGCCCCGTACTCGTGGGCGATGCCGGCCAGCATGCGGACATCCTGAATGGTCCCGATCTCGTTGTTCGCGAGCATCACTGATACCAGACTGGTCCGCTCCGAGACCACCGATTTGTACTCGTCGAGATCGATCTTTCCGTCCG
Organism: Chloroflexota bacterium; assembly: GCA_030596915.1. Lineage (GTDB taxonomy): Bacteria > Chloroflexota > Anaerolineae > B4-G1 > B4-G1 > JAUVSX01. Next base: position 4,964 of record JAUVSX010000215.1, read on the forward strand.
AGTCGACGTTGACGTATCGGACGGTCAAGCCTCGCTCCTCGAGGCACTTGACGCTCTCCAGGATACACGGGTGTTCAATCGTGGAAGTCACAATCTCATTGGCGCCATCGGCGGCAAGGCTGCATGCCCCCGAGGGACACGTCACAATGGATAGGACCGTGTTGTTAGCCTCGGAGCCACTCCCCATGAAGATGATCTCATCCGGGGACGCGCCCAGGAAGGCCGCGACCTCCTGCCGCGCCTCCTCGACGCGCTGCCGGGCCGTGCGCCCGAGGCCGTGCAAGCTCGATGGGTTGCCGAAGATGTCCAAAGCCTCAACCAGCGTCTCCCTGACCTGGGGGTGCAGGGGGGTCGTGGCGTTGTTGTCCATGTAGACCGGTCTGCTCATGGGTTGCCCTCCGCGCGCTGTGGCGCCGCCGCCTGCTTCCTCACAGTTGCTCCAAGCCTCCGTCCTCGGAGGCGTCGCGCTGCGCCCACTACTGGCCGTGCATCGCAGACCTGCGCGGGATCTGCGATCCCGTTGTGCGTTGCGCGTTCTCCCTGCCTCCGGTTGCTGACTGCCACCGGGGACGCGGGCAGCGGCAGCGCCGCCACCGCACGGCGACGTGGGATGGCGTGTAGGCGATTATACCACCGTGTAAGGCGCACCGCACCCATCCACCCGGCGCCTGAGACACGAGAGCGGCACGGGGTGGGATGCCAGGACGGGTCGGATGGCCCGCCAGTGACACGAGATCTCAACTCACGCGCTATCGCGAGTGCGGAGAACCTCCGCTACCTGGCCGGCCGTCGGCAGTGCGGGAATCGCACCGCGCTCCGTGGTCGTCAGCGCACCCACAGCATTGGCGTAGCGGCAACTCTCGCGCAGCACGGCTTCATCACGATCAGCCTGGGGGTGCCGCAGCAGCCCTCTCAGCATCCCCGCGACGAACC
>JAUVSX010000298.1 GCA_030596915.1 Chloroflexota bacterium
CTCTGGCCGATCGCGAGCGCTGGTAGGAACTGTGCACATCTGTGTGCGCGGGGGACGTCGCGACTCCGCGACAGAGCGCCCGCCGTGCCGCCCGCTGTGGCGCGGCTCCTAGTGCGGTCGCTTGCAGCTTGGGTTTGTGCGCGAGGGCCACGCGCGGATTGATCTCCGTCCGTGGTGTCACGCTTCGTGCTGCCCACAGCTAGTTGTCCAACTATCGCAGGGAGGCATCAAGACCGAGAGGCTGGGCAAGAGCCGAAAGGGAGCCGCGCCCCAGTGCAAGTCAGTACAGAAAACGGAAGAGAAACAGCACGGAGAGGGGGCCCGCGTCCGCCCCCGGCGGGTGTTGACACACTCTGCAGGACTCGTTCCTCTGTGTCAAGCCACCTCCATTTCCTGCGCCACGAAGGCCAGGATGCCGGAGCGCAACGCCAACACTGCCTGTCTCTGGGCCTCATTCAGCGTGCCACTCCTCAGCGTATCCACCAGCGCCAGTAGCTGGCCGCCCGTGAAGGGCCTGCCCACGTTGCTCTCGGCTAGCTCCATTCTCGCCTCGATCTCGCCCATCGCCCCGAAGGTAGTCGGGCGAACTTCGTTCGCCTGGGCAGTTTGGGCGGAGCCCAAACGGCACGCTTGGGATGGGTCGCGACCTGGGAGTGGTTGAGCGTGGTGTCGATGTGTCTGCGTCCCTGGATCGCCTGTACCGTCAGGATCGAGAGTCCGCGTCCAGCTCGGCGGTACGCAGCCGATCACCTACTTCCAGGAGTTCGACATCGAGAACGGCCGGCCTTGGCATACCGCGGCTTCATCATCCTCACGTACTTGCGTCGTTCGTCACCTGGCATTCTCTCGCCTGTGGACACGGTCCTTCCGGAGACGTTCTCAAGCGGACAAACACTGCTACCTGAGTGACATTCCGAGTCGGTGAATGCCCTCGTTTGCAGACGGCGTGCAGCCGTGCTATCATCGTCTGTGGTTCAAGGCCTCCGATCTCTGGAGGCATCCGTACTTCGGCTGGCATCTCGCAACACAATGAGCGAACACGCCGCGATAGGGAGCGAGGATGGGCGACACAACCGTGAACGAGGTCCATGCACACGCCTGGAAGGAGGCGATCACGGCGCTAGCCGCGTTCGCAGAGTGGCTTGAGCGCACCGCGCTTCCGGGTGCGCTAGTCGAGGATGCAGCGACCTGGAGAGCGTTTCTCCGAGACATGTGGCCGATGCTAGGTAACACCTGGACCGCTAGCACTGAGGCGGAGATCCAGGCGGCCGCCGCTACCCTGGGACGGTTGATGGACAGACACCGAGTCCGCGCCGCGCTGCAGCGCTGGCTACCGGCCATCTCGCCAGCGTGCTCCCCTTTGTTCTCGACCGTCGTGGATACCGGGGAGAAAGCGAACATTCGACCGCTGCCTGCCCAAGGTATGATTGCGATACGAGCGAGAATGGCATCGATGCGGGCAGAGGCCGGCGTAGGTGACTCTGGGCATGACGAGATCGGCCTACGGGACTCCGGGCATGACGAGACGATATCGCTGGCTCCCCGCTACGCGAACGCGGTGCTTGTGCAGGAGGCTTCAGGGCGCACGCTGAACCGGCAGGCTGCCATCGACCCGGGACGGGTGATCCGGCTGCGCCTCGATATTGGCAAGTTGTCAGCGCAGAGCGCTGTCATCGACCCCGAGCCTATCCCGGAGCATTTGCTTCCCGCCACGAGCATTCGGCTCGATGTCGTGGTGAGCAGCACCCACTTCCAGGTCGGGACAACGCGCTCCACGCTGGGCGCGAGCCAGTGTGCCCGCGGGCGTTTCACACTGCCACGAGACGGGTGCGCCGCCCGGACGGCTGGCGGCAGGAAGTATCTGTACTTCTTCTTGCGAGCTCCCGTAGGAAAGCCAGTGGCGCGAGCCCGAATTGGGTACTACTACAGGAACCATCTGATTCAGTCTCAGATCCTGCACGCTGATGTCGGCGCGACCGAGGGGTCTTACTACGTTGAGGTAGACTACACTCTGTCTGAGTCGCTCGTTGGCCTGGATGTGCTGCCGGCCCGCCCTCAGGTGAGCATTGTGGCCAATCACAACGGCGATGGCAAGCATCAGATTGTGATACGATCGAGCGACGAAACCGGAGAGGTCCTGGGACGCCCTTGCACGTACGAGGTCGACGAGTATGCCGTTGGCCGCCTCATCGAGGCAATGCGCGCCGTCCTGAGGAAGGCGGGGGTGGCGCCGGTCCAGAAGAGGCGGAGAAGGGACCAGCTCGTCCGGGATCTGAGCGCCCTTGCTCCGTTCGGTTGGCAGCTCTGGAACGCCATTGTGGCCCCACGTTTCCACGACCTGTACGATGTGCTGGACCGGTACGAGAGTGTGGTGATGCAGGTCTCTCGTCCCGCCACGTCTAGCTATGCGTTTCCCTGGGGACTGATCTACGATATCCCGCTGATTTCGGACGCGGAGCTCCAGATCTGCCCGCTAGTGGACCGATGGGACGGGGTAGCCGATATGGTGTCGCGTGGTCTCCGTCGTTGCCCCGAAGCTCCCAACGGTCATGATGAGAACACTCTCTGCCCCTTCGGCTTCTGGGGCTATCGCTATCCCATTGAACAGCTTTCGTCGACAGATCGGCCTGTCACCGAAATCCCGGTGCCGCGAGATGACGTGTTTGATGTGGTTGCGATTGAGACGGAGCGGGGCGTGAACCCGGCCGACCTTGCCGTTCACATCGGAGCACTCAGGCGGCTGCTGCTGTCAGAGTTCCCGAGCGCAAGGTTGCGAGAGGCAAGGAACCGGGCAGCGGCCCGCGAACTGCTGGGCCGAGATACTCCCCTCGTCTATTTCTACTGCCACGGAGAACGTCCGGGCGTGGGTGATCCTGGGGTCCCGAGCGCGATCCGCAGGGAGCAGACCTACCTGGGTATTGACAAGAACGAGAAGCTGACGCCGACTGACATCTCGGGCTGGGTGGTGCAGTGGCGGAGAGAGGAGGGAAGGAAGGTCTGGGATAAGGTCCGTCCCCTCATCTTCATCAACGCGTGTCACTCCGCGGAGATCAATCCCGATACACTGGTCTCCTACCTCGATGCATTCGTCGGGACAGCGCACGCCGCGGGCGTGATAGGTACCGAGGTCAGGGTAGACCAGAGGTTAGCCATGGACGTTGCTGTGGAGTTTCTCGGTCGTCTCTTCCAAGGGTGGACGGTCGACCATGCGTTGCACGCTGTAAGGCTGGACTACCTGGCGTCCGGCAATCTCCTGGGCCTGGTCTACACGCCCTACTGCATGGCCGACCTGAGTTTCTCAACAGTGTGACACTTCAGCAAGAGCGAGCGCGCCGCTGTCTATTGCTGACAGCGGCGCGCTCGCGGCCTGAGGCCGAAGGCCGTGGGAGCCTAGTCGGCGCCACCAAGCCACGTGCTATCGTCGAGAACGGTTTCGGCCAGGATCAGGTAGAAGAAGAAGCCGACGGCAAGACCTATGCAGTACGCTCCGAACATCTGGCCGTCATCGAACATAGCGGTCACAGCAGCGCCTCCGACGGCGCCTACGACTGTGGCGATGTTGGACAGCGAAACTGTCTCGTGCGACCTCCGCAGAGTCCGATACGTGACGAATCCAACGACCATACCGAAGCAGACGGCACCGGCCAGCTCGAGAAACATGACGCCTCCTTAGAGCAGCTTCCCGCAAGATCGCGTTCGGATAATACAGTACTTGGGCCGGCAGGTCAAGGGTGGCCCCGCCTCCCGCAGCCGCATCGCACGTGGCCTGCGAGACACTATCCCCTACGCAGGTCGCGGCGCGCGCCGGTCGGCCAATCGTCCTAGGTAAGGAAATCGCGCAGTTTGCGGCTGCGACCCGGGTGGCGCAGCTTCCGAAGAGCCTTGGACTCGATCTGCCGCACGCGCTCTCGCGTCACACCAAAGGCCCGCCCGACCTCCTCCAGCGTATGGCTCTCACCGTCGCGCAGCCCGAACCGCATCTCCAGGACAGCGCGCTCCCGACCGCTTAGCGAATCGAGGATGGTGCGGAGCTGTTCCTTGAGCAACTGGTCCGACGTCGCGTCCACGGGGCCCAGAACCGTCTCGTCCTGAATGAAGTCGCCCAGTGGGCCACTGTCCCCGGCGCCCACTGGCATCGATAGCGACATCGGTTCTTGCGAGATGCGCATGATCTGCCGCACCTTCGCTGCGGCTCGTCGCAACTGTCGCTCCAGCGAAGGCGGCAGAGGATTGCCTGTCGCCTGTGCCTCAAGGATGGCCTCCAGATCCGCTGGATCAAGCAGCTCCGATTCCAGGGCCAGCTCCCTCTCAGTAGGCTCGCGCCCAAGTTCCTGCATCATCTGCCGCTGCAGCCGGAGTAGCCGGTTGATGGTGTCCACCATGTGCACAGGTATCCGGATCGTGCGCGCCTGATCCGCGATCGCCCGGCTGATGGCCTGGCGGATCCACCAGGTGGCGTACGTCGAGAACTTGTAGCCCTTGGTGTGGTCGAACTTCTGCACAGCACGCAGCAGTCCGATGTTGCCTTCCTGGATCAGATCGAGGAAAGAGATTCCCCGCCCCACGTAGTGTTTGGCGATGTTCACGACAAGGCGTAGGTTAGCCAGAATCAGCAGTTGCTGCGCCTGGGCAGCCTTGTTCTCTGCGCTTGACCAATGGGCGGCGATTTCCTCGTCGGATGGAAGTGCGAGTTCGAAATTGCTCATGGAGGGGACCTGTTGGCACTGGTCCCACTCCTCGCGAATTAGGTCCAACATTGGCCCAGGGAGCAGATAGAGCAATAGGAAAGTATCGAAGAGGCCGGTGGCGAGCGCCGCCCACGACTGGAGCTCTTTCTCAGATTGATCCTCGCGGTGCAGGTAGCGATGC
>JAUVSX010000244.1 GCA_030596915.1 Chloroflexota bacterium
CCCGGCTAAGTATCCGCCGCGGATCGCGTGCTAGGCTCTGGTTCGAGGGCTCCTGGTATCACGAGGAGAAGCAGAGCCACGATGGCGAAGCCTACAGAGCCAATCAGGCCGGCTGGGTGCGGGCCGAGAACGAGGTTGGGCTGGCCCGCGACGAAGAACAGGGCGATGCCGGCGATCCCGTTTATCGCCCCGTGGCCGATGACGGCGGGCCACACACTGCGGCCCCGTATCGTGACCCAGCCCAACAGGGTGCCCAGGACCGTGGTGAACCAAACCATCCCGACCATGCCGAGCCAGGGTGCGCCGGGGTAAGTCTGGCCGTAGTTGTAGCCCATCGCGACAATCGGCCAATGCCACACACCCCAGATCACACCCATCACGACCATCGTCTTGCGTGCGCTGAGAAGCGACAGCAGCTTGGGCTGCAGATAGCCCCGCCATCCGAACTCCTCCCCGAACGTCGGGATTGCATTCAGCACTGGAGCAAGCAGAACTGCTGCCAACCCCTGTGTAGCGACAATGGCCCACGGGTTCACGGCTGCTGCTGTCTCCCCCGCTGCCTCGGATGCTTCCATCGCCATCTGCCGGACTGCACCCAGGCTGGCGTCGTAGTACTGCGGGAAGAGCGCGAAGAAGGCGGCCATGCCTGCCACAGTGAGCAGGCCTGGCGCTAGCCACGATACCAGCCAGTAGGGCCAACCGTGGGCGAGGTTCGGCCGTAACTGAAGATCGCGCCACCCTTCTCGTGTTGTCGCTCGGGTCAAGACGTTGGCGACCGAGGGCGCAAACATGGTGACCGTCGCGAGCAACACTGTGGCGAGCGTGAGGCCCGTGCCGCCGAGCCTCGGGCTATCCGCCAACCCGCCCGTGAGCCTGATGACGATCGCGCCCGCCCATGCTATGCCAAAACTGAACGCGAGAAAGACGGCAATCCTCCGATAATTCGATCGTTGTTGCTCTCTTTGTACCACCGCGCCTCCGTGCACTTCAGGATACGATGCTTGCGGACCACCACATCGTGACACGACTGCTGCCAGGGCGCTTGCACGCGTCGCTGGCTTACCCCGGAGCCCTGCCGGATGCGCCGGGAACCGTGCATCTTCGATTATGCACGCCACGCCTATTGTCGCAAGGTCTCATCCGAGGGAGTTGTCACCCCAACCGCGGCGCCCATTCTTGGTGAGTAGCCCTCCCCGCGCGGGCAATCCCACCGCCTCCCGGTGCAATCGGTTGCGCTTTCGACTCGCTATGCTAGACTTCGCGACGATGAAGTGGCTCCGTCGGAGGCTGGCCCACCCGGCACTCATGTCAGCGCTGATCGCGCTGGTTCTCACCGGACTCCTATACGGTGACGCGCTTTCCCTGCCCCTCTTCTCAGATGATCTGATACAGATCCCATGGCTGGAATCGGCCTCCTGGTCCGAGATTTGGTCCTCGCCCAGCCCCTACGGATTCTACCGCCCTGTTTGGTACAGTCTGTGGCGGGTCTGGGGAGCAGCAACCGGCGGCCTGCGGCCCTTCAGTCTCCACCTGCTGAACCTCCTGGCCCACTTCGCGGCCGCTTGGCTGACAGGCATGCTCGCTTTGGCTTGGCTGTCCGGCGAAGGCAGCAGACGTGGCCGGGCGTCTTCCGACTCCGCCTCTGACCGCCTGCCGGCGAGCATCGCCATCCTCGTCGCGTTGGTGTCCACCGTGCTGTTCGTTATCTTCCCCTTTTCACGCCAGGCCGTTGCCTGGCCGGGCGCTGTCTACAATCCGCTGGTCAGCGCGATGGCCGCCGCTGCAGTCATCTGCTACGACAGAGGACGGCAACACGACAAGTCGAGATGGATTGCCGTGGCATTAGTCTTGGCGACGGTGGCCGCGTTCACCTACGAAGGCGGCCTGATGGTCGGGCCGCTTATCGTCGCCGTTGAGGTCCTGGGGTGGCTCGGGCGTCGTTGGCGACGCAACCGCACGTGGTGGCCACTGGCGTTCATCGGGCTGACGATAACTTGTTACGCTGTGTGGCGCACGTTTCGTGGCACGTCAATCGGCGGATTCGGGCTGCATCTGCCGGAGCTGGCTGGAAACCTGGCCTACCTGGCGCAGGGGCTCGTCTACCCAACCGCGCCTCTTGCTCAAATTGCTGTGGATAATTCCGCCCTGCCGCCGCTGGCGAGCCTACTGGTGGTGGCGTTCGCAACGCTGGCCCTACTCGCGTGGAGCGGGCTTCGCGAAGGTCGCACGGCGTTCCTCCTCGGGCTAGTCTGGTTCATGTTGTTCGCCGTGCCACCATTGGCCTCAATGGAGGCAGACTGGTTCGCGCTGGCGCCAAGATACCTGTACCTGACTGCGAGCGGCGCAGCGCTTGTGTGGGCGTCTGCGGTTGGAGCCTGGTACCGCCGGGCTCAGGAGCGCCCAACGAGGCGGCCGCGCCTCGCGGCCGTAGCCATCGTTGCGGCAGCCATCGGCCTTCTGCTGCCTGCGGTTGGGTTTGTGCGCCGCGGGATGCGCCTCTACGGCATGGCGGGCGACGCCATCTGGACTGCTGCCGCCGCCGGCGCCGAGACGCCACCCGTTCTGCTCGTCAACCTCCCTATGCGGATAACGCCTCACCCCCGCACATATGCACTGGGATTCGAGGGGATCACCCCTCTGCCCCAGCGCGTCACCGCCGCTGATCTCGTCTATGTGCATACGGGAGTGCGCGACGGTGGCGAGGCGGTCGCCTTCGGGATCGTCGCCTCCAATGACCCTGCGGACTATGCGTACGATCTCCACGGACGCGAGGTGGGCTGGGTTGAACTGGCGGACGCTTCTCGGCAAGCGCGCAAAGTGCATCTCACTCGATACGGCCCTTCCAGCATACCGCTGCTCGAGGCAGGCGGACCCGCGCCGGTTGCTGGGGCGACAGGCGAGCCGCTGGCGGTCTTTGCGGATACCATCACGCTTCGAGAGGCCGCTGCCGAGTGTAGCGTCTCGGGCAGTGTGCAGCTATCCCTGGTGTGGCAGACGCTCACCGCCGTCGAGACCGACGTGACGGTTTTCGCACACCTGGTGGACAGGGACCCAGCAGGCGGGACACCCCTCGCGCAGGCCGACGGGTACCCGCTGCTTGGGATGCGCCCGTTCTGGTTGTTTGTGCCCGGGGAGGCGCTGCTCGACGTGCGCACCTTCCCCTCTGTTCCGCCGGGCCAGTACGCGGTGCGATTGGGGCTTTGGGAGCAGGCGACCGGACAACGCTGGGACGCGAGTGGCCTGCCAGATGGCGCCCTCACCCTTCAAGTTACTTGCACGGAAAGTGGGTCCTAGCAAGCTTGATACTCAGGTGGGGAGACGGGCATCGCCCGCCTCGCTGTCCGCAGCAAGGCCTCCCCTCAAGCCCAGGATTGACGTTCACTGGCGTCTGTGGTAGAATGCACCATCGCGCCGGTGTACCGGCGCCCTCTGGTTTCGTGCCGAGGCGGCTCGGTGAACTGTTGCGCAACCAGCGCTGCGCGAGACGGAGTCGTGGTAGGGCCACGGGGAGGAGGGTAATTTGGCAAAAACGAAGGTAAGGGAGAAGCCAGGCAAGGAAAAGATTGAGGTCATGGGAACAGTGACCGAAGCCCTCAAAGGGACCCAGTTCATAGTCACGCTGGACAACGATCACAAGGTGCTCGCGTACCCCTGCGGCAAGATGCGAAAGTACTACATCCGGCTGCTGTTGGGGGATCGGGTCAAGGTCGAGCTATCTCCCTACGATCTCACGCGCGGGCGGATCACGTACCGCTACAAGCGCGGTTTCGCGGCCCCCCCGTCGCAGCCGTAAGCAGGCACGCGCGGCCGACACCTCGTTCGCGCGCACTTGAACGTGCTGCACGGACGCCTGACTTCGCTATCCACTCTCAGCGCCAGCAAGGGCAGCGACGTCGTCTGCAATGGCGGATGCGGCATCGGGGCGACTTAGCTCTCGCGCTCTCCGCGCCATCGCGTCCAGTCGGGGACTCCCAGCGCGAAGCCATGACCTGGCGATTTCCGCGATAGTCTCCGGCTCCGATGCGTACGATCCAGCTCCCTTCTCCACGACGTACTTCACGTTCCCTTCCTCCTGCCCAGGAACGTAGCCGCTGAGTAGCAGCGGGAGGCCGGAGGCGCAGGCCTCCATAATCGTGCTCGGCCCAGCCTTCGTGATCGCGAATTCGCTCGCGGCCATCCACTCCCAAAGCCTGTCCTCAAACCCCCGCACGGCAGTAGGAATCGGCCACGAGCGCCTGCTGAGACGCTGCTGAAGGCAGCGGTTTCGGCCGCAAATCACTGCTAGCTGACTTGCGGGGAAGCCACGGCCGAAGCCTTCGCCTGCCAGCAGGGTGGCGACCGCCTGCGCAATCTCCTCCATACGTCCCATCCCCTCGCCGCCCCCAAGCAGCAACACCAGTGGCAAGTCCGCCCTCAGGCCCAGCCGACGTCTCGCGTGGTGCTTCTCGAGCGCGACGCGAGCGAACTCCGGCCTGATCGGTAGGCCGTACTGCCGCACCTTATCCGGTCGCAGCCCTGCGCGCAAGGCTTGACCGCGGGCCTCATCCGTCGGGACGATGCATAGCGCAGCCCCGCGGTCGAACCACACGGGATGGGTGGAGACAAGATCTGTCACTATGGTGACGAACGGGACCGCTCTGCCGGAAAGCTGCCGCCATTCCGACAGCGCGCGGAGCGGAATGTCCTGCAGCAGCGCGTGCACCGACACGACCACCGCAGGACAGTGTTGCTCCACGAACGCCAGGGCTCGCCGGCGCGTCCAGTACCAAACGGCGTCGAATATCGCCTCTGTGATGCGGGGGCTCTCGCCGGCCTCGTAGATCCGGCGCCACAGCCACGGGGCACGGTCAACCAGAGGCTGGGAGGCCCTCGGCGCGCGGCTGAGCGGCCAGGGTGCTACCTGCGACCACACGTCAATGGCGTCCGCTCGCAGGACGCCGGCGTAGCGCGTAGAGATCGCAGTACGCAGGGCATCAGCGCACGCCCTGTGCCCGCCACCGGTGTCCGCCATCAGAATCAAGACCTTCTTGGCCACGACACCCTTGCCACAAGATCAGGTCTGCTCGGTCTCTGGAAGCCTCTCCTCATAGAAGCACAGCATCACGCCACCGTAGGAGCGCTGATCAAACAGCACCAGGTGCTCAAGTTCGATAGGCGCGTACTCACGAGGATGTAACTGCGCGATCACCTCCGCCCCGACGGCAAGCCATCCCGTTCTCCCGTCAAGTGCGCGCAGCGCACGGGACCAAAGACCTTGATACTGGGGAGGCGCAATAAACACGTAGTCAAAGGGCTCAGGTGTCCGCAGCAGATACTTGAAGACGTCAGCACGGCTCACTCGGGCTCTGTCCTTGAGACGCGTGTGGGCCAGGTTGGCGTGAATGGTGCGCACCGCCGGCCCGCCCCGCTCAACAACCACAGCCTCAGCGCCCCCGCGGCTCAGCGCCTCTATTGCA
>JAUVSX010000037.1 GCA_030596915.1 Chloroflexota bacterium
ATGGCGAAACCGCAGAAGAAGCTGACCGGCCAGATGGGCGAGATCATCGAGTCGCCGATCGTCTCGAACTTCCGGGACGGGCTGACCGTGCTCGAGTACTTCATCTCCACCCACGGCGCGCGGAAGGGGCTTGCCGACACGGCGATGCGTACCGCAGATGCGGGCGACCGGGCGCGCCGCCTGGTCGACGTCGCCCAAGACCTGATCATCAATGCGCACGACGGCGGCACGTCCGCCGGGATATGGATCCGGTTGTCGGACGATGTGGGTGGACAACCGATATCTGAGCGACTCTTGGGACGATGTGCTGCGACCCCGGTCGTGCACCCTGAGACGGGTGAGATTCTGGTGGATCGCAATGAGGAGATCAATGAGCTGATCGCCGACGCGATCGAGAAGGCGGGCAACGAGGACGTGTTCGTGCGGTCCGCGACGACATGCCAGCTCAAGCGGGGCATCTGCTCCCTGTGCTACGGCCGCGACCTGGCCCGAGGCTCCCTTGTCTCCGTGGGATCGGCGGTGGGCATTATCGCCGCGCAGTCGATCGGCGAGCCAGGCACCCAGCTCACCCTCAGAACGTTCCACACCGGGGGTGTGGCGACGGGCGTTGACATCACCGTTGGTCTTCCGCGGGTGGAGGAGCTCTTCGAGGCCCGCAAGACGCCAAAGGGCGAGGCCCCAATCTCTGAGAGCGGCGGTATCGTGACCATTGCCAGATCGGGTGACAAGCGCTCCGTCGTCGTCGTGGACAGCCAGGTCGAGCGCTTCGAGCACGAGATCAAGCGAGGCTGGAAGACGCTGGTCGAGGCCGGTGACGAGGTCAAGGCGAAAGACCCGAGCGCGACGTGGCGTGACGAGAAGTTCATCGTGGCCAAGACGAGCGGGCGCGTGCTCCAGGAGGACCAGCTCCTTGTTATCGTGCACGAGGAACGGGACGAGCGCGAGTATGAGATACCGACGGCAAGCCGCCTCCTAGTGGAGGAAGGACAGCGCATCGAGCCCGGCACTCAGTTGATCGAGGGTGTGCTGAACCCGCACGAGATACTGCGCGTGCTGGGCCGCGAGGCTGCTGAGAAGTACCTGCTATCGGAGGTCCAGAAGGCCTACCGCTCCCAGGGCGTCAACATCAACGACAAGCACCTCGAGGTGATTGCTCGCAAGATGCTAAGCAAGGTCCAGATCTCCGAGCCTGGCGACACCGAGCTTCTCCCTGGCCAACTCGTGGAGCGCTTGAAGATGGAGGACGCTAACAGCGGGGTGATTGAGGCAGGTGGTCAGCCGGCCAAGGGTTTCCCGGTTCTACTGGGCATCACCAAGGCAGCGCTCAGCACCGATAGCTTCCTGTCTGCCGCATCGTTCCAACACACCATCAGAGTCCTGGCAAACGCCGCAATTGAGGGCAAGAAGGACTCGCTCCTGGGGCTGAAGGAGAACGTGATCATCGGTAAGCTGGTACCGACGGGCACGGGCTACCAGGCCAGTGGGGTCTTCACTGGCGATCCTATCGAGAGCTTCGAAGGTATCCTGTTGAGGCATCCAGGGCTGGAGGGCGAGTCTGAGCTGGGGCTCGAGGCGGAGGCCGAGGCAATAGAAGAGCCGGAGGGCCTGGGCATTCTCAAGCCGGAGACGGCCAAGGATGCGCAGCCCGTGGCGGAATCGAACATCCTGGGCCTTGCCTAGCTGAGCGAGCGCGCATCACGTAGCGACCCTTCCAATGCGGCATCACCCGAGGGTGATGCCGCATTGTGCTGCAAGGCTCCCGGTGCGTTTCAGTTCTGGGACCGAGGGCTGGGGTTGTCCAGTGCTTCACGGGAGGCTGTGGCCTCGCTCGCCCCGATTCCGGCAACCAGGCTTGGAGCTTCGGGTCAACCGAACTGGCCTGTGCGATTGCCGGGGGCGCGCCGAGGCTGGTGGCCCGTAGATAGCCATGCGTCCGCGTCGATGGATGCTCGCCCACGAGTCCAAGTTTGCCGCGGGGATCGCGATCCATTGACAAAGCGGTTCGGTCGTGCTACCATGCTCCGCTGCCCAAACTAGACCAGGTGTGGGGAACCAAATGCGCACGGTGCAATGGCTTGACGGCAAGCTTAGGATGATTGACCAACGGCTACTGCCAGGCGAGTTTCGTCTGGTTGAGTATGCCGACTATCGCGAGGTTGCCGAGGCGATCAGCACGATGGTCGTCCGGGGCGCTCCCGCCATCGGGGCAGCCGCGGCCTTCGGGATGGCACTGGCGGGCCAGCAGAGCGATGCGAAGGACGCGGACCGGTTGCTGGCGGACCTCCGGACAGCCGCTGACGTTCTGCGCGCGGCACGCCCAACAGCCGTCAACCTGGCGTGGGCCGTGGGCCGCCTTCTGAGGCGGGCGGAGACCGAGCAACATCATCAGAACATCCGCGCTGCTCTCCTGGACGAGGCTCAGCGTTTGGCCGACGAGGATGTCGAGATCAACCAGCGTATGGGGATCTACGGTGCGGCGCTCATTCGGGATGGGGACACTATCCTGCACCACTGCAACACCGGCGCGCTCGCAGCAGTCGACTACGGGACAGCGCTCGGTGTGATTCGGACGGCCCACGAGCAGGGCACGCAGATCCACGTGCTTGTTGACGAGACGCGCCCTCGCCTTCAGGGGGCTCGGCTGACGGCCTGGGAGCTTCAGCGGTACGGTGTACCCTTCACCCTCATTGCCGATAATGCTGCGGGCCACTTTATGCGAACCGGACAGGTGCAGATCGTGATGGTGGGGGCTGACCGCGTGGCCGCGAACGGCGACGTGGCAAACAAGATCGGGACCTACAAGCTGGCGGTGGTAGCCCAGGCCAACGGCATTCCGTTCTACCCAGTGGTCCCGACGTCGACCGTCGATTTGTCCCTGCCAACTGGGGACGACATCCCGATCGAGGAGCGGCCGCCGGAAGAGATCACGGACCTGATCTACCAGGGCCGGGCCATTGCGCCCGAGGGGATAAGCGCGGCAAACCCGGCCTTCGACGTTACTCCATCTCGCTATGTCACCGGCATTGTCACCGAATGCGGTATCGCGTACCCGCCCTTCGACCTGAGCCTTCGAGAAGCCGTTAGGACCAACCGTTGATCCCCGAGAGGCCTGGCACTGCTTTCGCCTCGCTGCCGGTGGTCGTCCTGTGTGGCGGCCAGGGCACGCGTATGCGGGGAGATACGCTGGTCAAGAAGGAGCTGATCGAACTCGGCGGTCGCCCCATCCTGTGGCACGTGATGAAGATCTTCGCCACCTATGGCCATACGCGGTTCATCCTCGCCCTGGGGTACCAGGCGGCCGCGGTGAAACGGTACTTCCTCGACTATCAGTCGATGAGCTACGACTTCACCATCCGGCTGGACAAGCCGAACGTCATCTCCTCCCACCAGCCCAACGCCGAAGAGTGTTGGGAGGTCACCCTCGCCGACACCGGCCTTGACACGGAGAAGGGCAGTCGCGTTCGAAAGGTCGCGCGCTATCTCGACTCGGACACTTTCTTCGTCACCTACGGCGAGGCTGTTGGGAACGTCAACCTTGATGAGCTGCTGGCGTTTCACCGCCAGCACGGCAGGCTGGCCACGGTGACCGGCACTCGGCTGCGATCACATCTGGGCATATTCCAGCTCGACGAAGCAGGAATGGTGACGGGCTTCTTGGAGAAGCCGCAACTCGATCACTGGGTGAATGCCGGGTTCATGGTATTCGACCGGTGTGTGTTGGACTACCTGGCCGTCGGCGACAACGTCCATCTGGAGGGCCTTGTTCTTCCTCGCCTAGCTGCGGATGGCCAGCTTATGATGTACCGTCACGAGGGCTACTGGCGCTCGATGAAGACGTTCAAGGATGCGCTAGAACTGGACAGCATCTGGCGGCAGAGCGCACCGTGGAAGGTGTGGTGAACCGCACTTGGAGAATCGCCCAATGTCTACTGACTTCTGGCTCGACCGCCCCGTCTTCGTCACTGGCTGTGCTGGGTTCCTCGGGTCCTGGCTCGCGATCGCGCTGGTGGATGCGGGAGCTCAAGTGGTCGGGCTTGTGCGCGACGAGGTGCCGTTCTCCGAGCTCCGCAGGTCGGGCTACCGGAGGCGTATCGCCGTAGTGCGCGGCAGTGTCACGGACCAAGAGCTGATCGACCGCGCCCTCAACGAGTATGAGATCGACACTGTCTTCCACCTGGCCGCGCAGACGATCGTCACCATCGCCAATCGGGCTCCTCTCTGCACCTTCGAGACCAACATCAAGGGCTCGTGGACCTTGTTGGAGGCCGCTCGACGCTCGCCCAAGGTGACCCGCGTCCTTGTTGCCTCCTCTGACAAGGCCTATGGCGTGCACGAGAGGCTGCCATATACCGAGGAGGCGCCACTGCAGGGCTGCTACCCGTACGATGTCTCGAAGGCTTGTACGACCCTGATCGCTCAGACCTACGCGACAACCTATGACCTTCCCGTCGCCATCACGTGCTGCGCCAACCTCTACGGTGGCGGAGATCTCAACTGGAGCCGCATCGTGCCGGCCACGGTTCGCAGCGTGATACGCGGGGAACGCCCCATCATCCGGTCCGACGGCACGCTGCTCCGGGACTATCTCTACGTGGAGGATGCCGTCCGCGCCTACATGGCGCTGGCTCGAGAACTAGACAGGCCAGAGGTGACGGGCGAGCTATTCAACTTCGGCATCGACGCGCCCAAGTCGGTCCTGGACGTAGTGCAGACGATCGTCGCCCTGTCTGACCGCCCGGATCTGAGGCCTGTCGTGCTGAACGACGCGCCGAACGAGATCGAGGCACAGTACCTGGATAGTAGCAAGGCGAAACGGGTTCTCAACTGGTCGCCAGTGTTCACGTTTGAGGACGGCCTGCGCAGGACTATGGACTGGTATCGTGAGGTCGTCGCCCAGCAGACCGCCTGATGAACTGGAGCGAACAGCGGGTCCTCGTCACCGGTGCGACCGGCTTCATCGGCACCCAGCTTGTGCGCCGGATCGTTGATGCCGGCGCCGACGTCTGGGCCGGGGTCTATCCTGGTGACACACCCGAACGTGCTAGCGCCCTCCCAGCCCAGGTCAACCGCGTACCCCTTGACGTGCGGGATGCCCTAAGCGTGCGGGCGGCGGTGGATCAGTGCAGGCCCAACGTCGTGCTCCACCTTGCCGCGGCCGGCGTGGCGGAACCCGGCGTCGATGCGAGCGTGGCGCTCGATGTCAACGCGGGCGGCGCTGTACGACTGCTGCAGGCACTGAGCAACGTGGATCTCCGGCGGGTCGTCCTGGTGGGGACGTGCTACGAGTATGGGGCGCGGGAGACCACCGACGGGTTGGACCCGTTCAATGCCTACGCAGCCTCCAAGGCAGCAGCGTGGGCCTTTGGCCGCATGTTCTGGCGGGCGTACGGGCTGCCGACTGTCACGGTGCGACCTTTCCAGGTCTATGGCCCCGGCCAGCCTGCTAACACGCTCGTTCCTGCCGCAATACGCGCGGCACTGACAGGCGCGGATCTCCGGATGACACCGGGCGAGCAGCGGCGGGATTTTGTCTACGTTGACGACATCGCAGAGGGTATCGTAGCAGCCGCACGCGCTCCTGCAATCGATGGCGAGAGCATCGACCTCGGAACTGGTGTCGCCTCCTCAGTGAAGCACGTAGTGAGCCGAATTTGGGAGCTGACGGGAAGCAGGGGCGCGATGCTCGCCGGATCATTGGATTATCGCGCTGGCGAGACAATGAATCTAGTGGCGGACACCGACCGCACTGCGAGACTGACCGGCTGGCGGGCGCGCACCAGCCTCGATGATGGATTAAGGCGGACGATCGATGAGTTCTCCCGAGTCTACGCGGGATAAAATCCTTCACCTCGTCGCGGAGCACTACCGCGAGGCTCACAAGAGCCGCCCGTTCGTCCCCGGTAACACGCGCATCCACTATGCTGGCCGGGTTTTCGACGAGCAGGAGCTGATCGCGGCGGTCAACGCTTGCCTGGACTTCTGGCTGACTGACGGCCCCAACACCGCGGCGTTCGAGCAAGGATTGGCGGATTACGTGGGCGTGCGTAGCGCCGTTGCTGTCAACTCCGGGTCGTCGGCAAACCTGATCGCGATGGCGACGCTGTGCTCCAATCAACTGGAGCACCCGCTGGAACCAGGGGACGAGGTGATCACGCCGGCGGTTGGTTTCCCGACGACTGTCGCGCCGATCGTCCAGAACAGGCTGATACCGGTGTTCGTGGACTGCCGGCTGGGTACGTACAATCTCAACCCAGCACACCTCGAACCAGCACTTTCCAGTCGAACCCGCGGAATCTTCCTGGCACATACGATGGGAATCCCGGCTGAGATGACAGCGATCGTGGAATTCGCGCATGCTCATCGCCTGTTCATCGTTGAGGACGCGTGCGACGCACTCGGTTCGACCATTGGCGGGCGGATGGTCGGCACGTTCGGGGAGCTCTCCACGCTCAGCTTCTATCCCGCCCATCACATGACCACCGGAGAAGGCGGCGCGGTGCTGACCGACGATCCGATGCTGGCCCGCATCTCACGCAGCTTGCGCGACTGGGGTCGCGACTGCCAGTGCACCTATGATAGCCCGCCCGATGGCGCGTGCGGCAGGCGGTTCGAGTGGCACATCCCGGGCTTTGATGAGCCCTATGACCACCGGTACCTGTTCACGGAGATTGGCTACAACCTGAAGATGACCGACATCCAGACCGCCATTGGTCTCGCCCAACTGGCCAAGCTCCCCGAGTTCATTGCCAAACGGAAGGAGAACTTCTCTCGTCTTCAGGCGGGACTCAAGCAGTACGAAGAGTTCCTGATCTTGCCAACGTGGCCGACGGAGGCTGACCCTTCGTGGTTTGCCCTGCCGATCACAGTGCGGCCCAGCGCGCCCTTTGCGCGAGCAGATATGATTGCCTGGCTCGAGGGGCGAAACGTCGAGACTAGGCTGCTCTTCGCCGGAAACATCATCCGCCAGCCGGGCTTTCGCGACATCGAGCACCGGGCAGTGGGCAATCTGGCCAACGCAGACCTGATTATGCGGGCGGCTTTCTTCATCGGCGTCTTCCCCGGCCTGGATGATGATCGAATCGCCTACGTCCTGGAGGCATTTGCGGACTTCTTTCGCTCCCTCGATTGAGCACCCGCCCCCTTCAGCACTCATCCGCCGCGGCCACGAGTTCGAGACTGTAACAACTATGAAGCTATCGGTCATCATATGCGCGTATAATGAGCGCCGTACGATCTTGGAGGCCATCTCCCAGGCGCACGCTGTCGTGCTGGGTGACGGGTGGGAGCGGGAGATCATCGCTATCGACAACTGCTCGACTGACGGCACGCGAGAGCTTCTCGAGACCGTCGACGTTTCGGATGTTCGGATCATCTTCCACGAGCGCAATCTGGGCAAGAGCGCGTCGGTACTTAGCGGCATCGGCGCGGCTGCCGGAGACTACTTCGTCATCTTCGACGCCGATTTGGAATACGAGGCGGCCGATTTGGCGCGTCTTGTCGCCGTGGTCCAGCCCGGCGAGACCGTCGCCGTGTTTGGCTCGCGCACGCTGGGCGGGCGCAGGATCTACGAGTACGCGCAGAACTACTGGGGTGTACACTTCCTCACCCGTCTCGCCAACCTGCTCTTCTCCGGCAACCTGACCGATATTGCGGTGGGCACGAAGCTCGTGCGCGTCGACGTCGCGCGTTCATTGGACCTGAGCAGCCACGAGTGGGACTTGGACTTCGAACTGCCATGCAAGCTACTGAAGCACGGCCATCAGATCCACGAGATCCCCATTGCATACCATCCCCGCACGGCCGAGCAGGGCAAGGGGCTCGTCGGTCCCAGGGCGATTCGCACGGGGTTTCGTGTCCTGTGGATATACCTGAAAACCTGGCTCAAGGGATGAATGCCGCTCTTGCCAGCCCCAACCAGGGCAGCTCCACACCGGATGAGCAAGTGCTTCCTGGGCCGTTGCCCATTCGCTGCACTGGGAAAGGCGACCGGACGGGCTCCGCTCCGTAAGGGCGACCCTAGGAGGGTGATGGTGAAAGGCTCAATATGAGTATTATTGTCACCGGTTCCATCGCGTACGACTACCTTATGCGCTTCCCAGGCCGGTTCACAGAGCACATCCTCCCCGACCAGCTCGATCACATCTCCCTGAGTTTCCTGGTCGACGATATGCGACGGCGCCGTGGCGGAACTGCCGCCAACATCGCCTACACCCTTGCACTTCTGGGAGAGCGCCCCAGGTTGATGGCAACGGTCGGACAGGACTTCGGAGAATACAGAGCCGCGCTCGAGGCGATCGGGGTGGACACTGAACTCACCAGTGAACAGACGGATCTGTTCACTGCGTCCTTCTTTGTGAACACGGACCTCGACGGCAACCAGATCGCCTCCTTCTACGCCGGAGCGATGGCCCGCGCCGGTGCGCTTTCGCTCCACGACGGGGCAGGTGAGTCAGTGGATTTGGTCACGATCTCCCCCAACGCGCCGGATGCGATGGCGAAGTACGTGACTGAGTGTCAGGCGTTGGGGATCCCGTACCTGTATGATCCCAGCCAGCAGACGGTTCGCCTGGTGGCTGAGGACCTCCGGGACGGGCTAGCGCACGCCAGCATACTGATCTGCAACGAGTACGAGTTCGGGCTGCTGCAGGAGAGGACCGGGCTCGGGCCGGAGGCCATCCGGTCGGCCCCGGCGCGAGCTTGCATTGTGACGTTGGGGGCAGAGGGCTCGCACATCTGGGCTACGGGGGAACTGTATCAGATCCCTCCCGCTACTCCCCGGTGCAGCGACGATCCTACAGGTGTAGGCGACGCCTTCCGAGCCGGCTTGATCAAGGGACTGGCCGCCGGACTCGGGTGGGAACTAGCGGGGCGGATGGGTGCGGTGGCCGCGGCATGCACGCTGGAGGTGCCCGGCGGGCAGGGCCACACTTTCACAGTGACTGAGTTCGTCGCCCGCTTCCGCGGATACTTCGACGATGGGGGAGCGCTGAACGCGCTGTTGGGCAGTGACCTGGCGCACTAGCAGGCTCAGGGACAAGCGTCGCATCCTCGCCTACTTGGAGAGCGACGAGGTCTACGCGGCGTACGCGATCGGCGACCTGGAGCCCGGGATGTTCGACCAGAGCTCGTTCGTTGGCGCGGAGACCGGCGGCCACCTGCGGGGGCTGATACTGCACTTCCGCGGCCTGGACGTACCCGCGCTGCTGCTCATGGGCGACCCCGAGGGTGTGGGAGCCATCCTGAAGACGGAGCTACGTCCTCAGCGTGTTTACCTCACATATCGGCAGGAGCACGAGTTGATTGCCGCCCAATTCTACACGTGGGACGAGGCAGTCCCGATGTGGCGCATGGTCGTGCGCCCCGAAGGCTTCCGGCCCGCCGGGCAGCAGTGCACGCGGCTCGGGACGGACCACATGTCCCAGCTTAAGCAACTCTACGCCATAGGTGGGGCTGACGCCTTCAGCCCGGCGCAGGTACAGCAGGGCGTCTTCTACGGCGTCCTGATCGACGACGACCTCGTGGCGGCCGCAGGCACGCACCTCGTGAGCGAGACGTACGGGGTTGCGGCCGTGGGCAATGTATTCGTTCACCCCGGATACCGCCGGCGAGGCTACGGTACGGCGGCCACCAGCGCCGTCACCGCCGAGCTGCAGACTCTCGGCGCCCGTCTGGTCATCCTGAACGTGGCTCAGGACAACACAGCCGCGATCCACACCTACGAGCGGCTTGGCTTCGAGAGATACTGCCCGTTCTTCGAGTGCCCCATCGCAACGGCTATCCCTCGGCCCGCCGACACATAACCGAACCAGGGAGAGACATTATGTCAACAGACTACGATATCAAGGACCTTGATCTCGCGCCGGCCGGGCGCCTGCGCATCGAGTGGGCAGAACGGGAAATGCCTGTGTTACGTCACATCCGCGAGCAGTTCGAGAGGGAGAAGCCGCGCCGTGGTGTGCGCCTTTCTGGTTGCCTTCACATCACCACGGAGACCGCCAACCTGGCTCAGACGCTCCAGGCGGGAGGGGCAGACCTGGTGCTCACGGCATCCAACCCGCTCTCCACACAGGACGACGTAGCCGCGGCACTGGTCTCGTACAACGAGATACCTGTGTACGGCATCAAGGGTGAAGACGGGGAGACCTACTACAGGCACATTCACGCTGCCCTGGATCACGCTCCAGCCATCACGATGGACGACGGGGCCGATCTGGTGAGCACCCTTCACAAGGAGCGAACCGAATTGATCAGTGAGGTCGTGGGCGGTATGGAGGAGACGACGACGGGCGTGATCCGCCTCAGAGCGATGGCCCGGGATGGCGTCCTGCGCTACCCGATGATCGCCGTCAACGACGCGATGACCAAGCACTTCTTCGACAACCGGTACGGCACGGGGCAGTCGACGATGGACGGTGTCAGCCGGTCCACAAACGTGCTGATCGCCGGGAAGACGGTCGTGGTGGGCGGGTATGGTTGGTGCAGTCGCGGTATCAGCATGCGTGCGAAGGGGCACGGGGCCAACGTCATCATCACCGAGGTGGACCCGATGCGAGCGCTGGAGGCAGTGATGGACGGCTTCCGCGTGATGCCGATGATGGAGGCTGCGCCCCTTGGCGACATCTTCATCACATCTACGGGCGACATCAGCGTCATCGACCGCCACCACTTCGAGGTGATGAGGGACGGCGCGATCGTTGCCAATTCCGGTCACTTCAACGTCGAGATCAACATCCCGGCGCTCCAGGAGTTGGCAGTGGGGCCTCCGCGCCGCGTGCGCCCATTCGTCGATGAGTACGCGCTCCCCGACGGGCGACGGATCAACGTGTTGGCCGAAGGACGCCTGGTCAACCTGGCCGCCGCCGAGGGCCATCCCAGCGCCGTGATGGATATGTCGTTCGCCAACCAGGCGCTGAGCGCCGTGTACATCCTGCAGCACGCCGATGAACTCGAACCACAGGTGTACTCCGTGCCCGAGGAGATCGACCGCGAGATCGCCCGCATCAAGCTGGACGCAATGGGCGTGGAAATCGACAGCCTCACAGAGGAGCAGGAGAAGTACCTGACGTCGTGGGAGGCGGGCACCTAGCGGCGGCCTCCCTGAGAAGCTGCACGGTCTTGAAGGCTAAAGTGGTCCGGGAGCCTCCACGTACCTGCTCGGCAGGGGAGGCGCCCTGACGCACAACGCCTTGGAATGGAAGCACGTTGAAGAGCCCACCCGCGGTTGGCGGGTGGGCTCAGTTGCTCCGTGCCGGTGATCGACGGCCCTCGCTTCGACTAGCGGGTGGCTGTGCCTTTCGGCCCCGAGGCCCGCGACGCCGGCGTCGAGCGCGCTGGCCTCTGCGCGCTCGCACCAGCCGCGGCGGCTGCAATCGTCTCGCCAATTCGCGGGTCACCGCTGCCCATCCCGTATACGACGATCTGGCTGCCCTCCTCGCGGCCCAAGCGGCCGAGCACAGTCAGGCGGTACATCCCCAAGGCCGTCGGCCCCATCAGCTCGGCGGCCTCCTGCAGCTTCTGCGCAATGGCTTGCTCCGCCTCGGCCTCGGCGATCTTCGCCTGCGCCGCTCGTCGCGACTGCGCCAGCACGCTCAACTCCTGGATCAAGTCAGAAGGCACGTGGACGTCGGTGATCTCAACCGATGAGACATCCACCCCGAAGGTTCCGGCCGCCGCGTCGATAATCTGCTCCAGGTGCTCCGAGACTTTCTCGCGCTCTCCAAGCAGGCCCGTCAACTCCAGCGTACCTATCGTATCTTTGAGCGCACTGTTGGCGGCCTGGAAGACCGCCTCGGAGTAGTCGGCGACCTCGAGAGCAGCCCGCCGCGGATTCTCGACGCGCCAGAAGATCACGGCCTCGACTCCAACAGGGACGTTGTCGGCCGTGAGCGTCTGCGCAGCGGTGATGACGCGCGTCTTGACACGGATATCGAGTATCACCGCCGCCGACTGATAGAATGGCGGATAGGGGATGATCCAAAACACACCCGGTCCCTTGACCCCAGCGAACTGGCCCAGTTTGAGAACGACGACACGTTCGAACTCGGGCACCACGTACAATGTG
>JAUVSX010000396.1 GCA_030596915.1 Chloroflexota bacterium
GAACGATTGCTTCTCGACGGCGACCTTGTGCAGCAGCTCCTCCATACCGGGCTCGTGCCCGTCGAAAGGGCAGAGCCCGGCGTTCAACTGGTCGATCTTCCATCCCGACCGGCGTGACCGCCGCTGCACCCCGGTGACGCAGAAGCCAGGCACATCGGCGAGGAGCGCCGCGCAGGGTATCCCCACGTAACCCATACCGATCACGACGATGTTCATAGTCGCTCCGCTCGCAGACGATGGACCACGGACGACGGGCGGCGGACGATGGAGGGCGTTCATTGGTCGTCCATAGTCCCCAGTCCTCCGGGCATCGTCCGTTCCGCGTCGCCTATCGTCCATCGTCTATCATCTGCAATTGCGCCTCCGCCTTCGCCTGCCAAGCCGCCGCCTCTTTGTTCTCCGGGTTCAGGAGAAATACGGTCCGCCACGCGTCCGCCGCCCGCCGGTAGTCGCCAGTCACCCAGTACCGGTACCAGGCATGGCCGAGCAGTCTTGGCTCCGCCTCCTCGAGCCCGCGCACGGCATGGACCGCCCGATCTGGCTGGCCCGTCGCGACGAGCGCGTCGCCCAGGAGCAGTCGCGTCGTGTCGTCCCGGTGGCCCGCCGCCCAGGCCGCCTCCATGTGGGTCAGCCCGGCCTGATACTGCCCGCGCGAGAGGGCGATGCCCGCCAGCCGCTGCCGCGCCGTACGATTGCCCGGATCGAAGGCGAGTGCCTGCCCGAGCAGGCCGATCGCGCGGCTCAGGTCATGGTGCCGCCGGACTTCGTCGAGTGTGGGGTCGTCCCATTGGTCCGGGTCGTAGGCCCCCAATTCGACGTGCGCCTGCGCCAACACGCCCGCATTCGCGTATGCGGCGCCGAGCACTGGGCGGAGCCGGACTATCATGGCGACCGCGAGTACCGCCGTCAAGACGAGACCGAGTACCCACCAGCGCCAGCATTCGCTCCGCGCTTCGGCCACGGTCTCCGGATCGCCGGCGTGGGAGCCTGCAGCGGCCATGACGACGCCAAAGGGCACAAAAAGGAGCAGAAGAGAGCGCGCGCCGTACAGTGCGTCATCGACCAACCCGTGCGCGACGACGATGGCCAGGCTGGCGAGGCCGGCCTCAATGATGGTCGCTCGGCCACACCTGGCAGAAGGGAGGCGACGCAGGGCGATGATGACGCACGTTCCCGCCATCAGCAAGTAGCTAACCAGGCCGAGCACGCCCTGTTCAATCAGCAGGTTCAGCAGTATGTTGTGGCTGTGAACCGTGTGCCGCACGCCTATCAACAGCGTGTAGAGGGAGAAATGGGTCGGGAACATGCCTAGGCCGGCGCCTGTGAACACAGTATCACCCGCCAGCACGACCGAGCTGCGCAGCAGGTTGAGCCGGTTCGTCGCCAGTGCCGTCCCAGGCAACCGACCCGCCAGTATCAGGGACGCGAGAATCACTGCGAGGGCCAGCGCGACGAGCGAGACGCCGCCGAATACCGCTAGCTGCGCCCGCCACGTGCTTTGAGACCGCCGGCTGCGGCGCCTCACCCACCGGCCTGCGCCGCGCCAGGCAACCCAGAGGGCGGCAGCCCCTGCCGTCGCGAGCCACGCGCCGCGCGACGTGGTTAGGAGCAGTCCCAGGCCCGCGACAACCAGCGCGACCACTCCGAGCGACCGGATCAGCCGGCGCGCCGTGCTCCCGAAACCGCTTCGCCCGTCGCCGCGCGGCAGGGCGATCAGCGGCACGGTGAGCGGCATCACGGCCGCCAGGATGCCCCCTACGACGTTGGGGTGCATCCGGTGTCCAGCCACCACCGGAAGCCAGGATGACACCCGCTCGCCCACCCTGACGAGCACAGCAACCTTCACGGTCATAGTCTGCCAGTCGTTCGTGCTGAGGAAGTAGGATGCGACCACAGCGCCGAAAACCGCGAGCAGCGCGAGGACCATGTAGAGGTGATGGCGGTCGGGCAGGTGGGCGATGGCATAGTAGATCCCGACGGCGCCGATGACCAGCCAGAACTTGGCCCAGGCGGGGCCCCGATCATAGGCCGTCCAAACGCCGAGCCCTGCAGCGGCAACGAAAACCCACAGCCAAACGTCGAACACCGACGGTCGCACCGGCAAGCGAACTACGAAAACCCGCACGACCCACACGGCTGCCAGCGCGACAGCCGGCCAAGGGCCGGGCCAGGGTCCAGTGTACCAGACGGAGCCTCCCTGGAGGTACCACAACCATCCCGCAGCGAGCGCCACCGCAAGCTCGATGTAGGGAAAAAACCACCTGACCCGCGCCAAGGGACCCGTCCTAGGCGCGTGTCGCCCATCCGCCTCGTTCCACCACTGGTCACCTACCTGGGCGCCCACACCGACCTCAGGGGCGCTCGTCCGACGTCGACTCCGAGCCGCCGCAGGCGAGACGATCGACACGCAGACTGCCGGTGCACCACAGGGCGCGCCTGGCTATCGGCTTGCCGCCGAAGATGCCGCTTCGGACCTCCCACGATGATTGGATACGCCAAGCTGGCTACCCCGGCCTCCAGGCCGCTCCGCCCCTCTGGCAGGAATCCCTGTCACAGAGCGTCGGGAGCGGTATGCAGTTCTGTGCGCTACGGGCGACGGCAGCGGCGCCAAGTCATCCAGATGCAGTTCGGCCGCCCTCAGGCGGTCCCTGCACCGCAGCGCCACGCGCGCGCGTCCCTCGGGCGCGGCCTTGCGGTCGAATACGGCATCCAGGCCTTCGAAGGGACCGTGTTGCACGCGCACGCGCTCTCCCTTGCTGAACGGCTCCTCGGGCTCTGCGTCGATTATCGCTGCCACCTCGCGCCGGATGTGCGCGATGATCTCGTCCGGGACCGGCGCAGGTCGGCCCCCGAACGATACGATGCGACGGAGCCCTGGTGTCCACGGCACCTGCGCCATGATGTCAGCCTGCAAGTCGAGGCGGGCGAACAGGTAGTGCGGGAAGAAGGGCCGTTTCGCCGGCCTATCGCGCCGCTGGGTCTTGTTGCGCATCTCGGGCAGGTATACCTCGACCTTCTTGCCGGCGAGGTAGTCCCTGACCGCATATTCCTTGTGCGGCTTGGTGTAGAGTGCGAACCAGCGTTGTCCCGAATCCATAGTAGTGATCGACGTGGTCCTGCTTCCCCCCAGCTTGGGCTTAGGGTGCAGGTCGGAATGGCTGTGTCAAGACTAGCGTCGCCCCCGCCGGGGGGGGTATCGAGTCTATGCTCTCTGTCCTCTCAATGAAGCCCAGTCTGCCCCCACGCTTGATGAGGGTCATGCGTCCGAATGTGGTCAGCTCGGCCAGATACCGGTCGATCTGACAGATCCGGTCTGGCCTGAGAACGCGCAATGGTTCGCGGAGGGTGATTACCTGACACTCTCGCTGTCCCATCGTGTCACGCAGGGTATCGTCCCTTCTCTGAAGGGATGAGATGCGATAGCACTTACCCAAGTTGCGGACGGTGATTGCTGTCTTGGTCAAGGCCTAGGCCGCCATCCACAAGTGCAGGGAAGTGAGTGAGGCACTGAGCGCACAATTACCTTGATGTGCCCGTGCCACACACCATAATCCCGGCGGGCTCACAGTATCGGCCCGCGGGTGTAGCATTGGTAGCCAAGCTCGGCCATAGGCGCAGCCAGTGTGGCCTCCACCTCTCTTGCCTCTGCATCGCTCACGTGCTCCTCCCACATCCCTGTGTTGGTCTGTATCTCGGCAAGTAGGAGAGGGTCCACCTTCCAGGCGTCAGCTTTGTGTCCCGACATAGCCGCTATTCCACCGTCGACGCACTCCTGCTGAAAGGGCTCACCCAGGAAGCTGCAGATGCGGCGGAACTCCCTGTGGGGATCGCGCGTGAAGCCCTCGTACTTGACCAACAGAAACTCCTGCGGCCGCGTGCGACACTCGTGTAGCATCGTATTGGCAACGGCGGCATAGCTTTGGCAGAATTCCCAAGGAGATAGCTTCAGCCAGCGCAGTTGGTCA
>JAUVSX010000173.1 GCA_030596915.1 Chloroflexota bacterium
AGGCAATGGATAGACGGGTACGATACGGGCATTCGGTACGCGGATGAGCACGTCGGCCGCCTGCTGAACGCGCTGGACGATGCGGGCGTGCTGGACGACACGATCATCATGGTCAGTTCGGATCATGGGGAGACGCAGGGCGAGTTCAACGTCTGGGGAGACCACCATACCGCCGACGCTATCACGTGCCGCGTACCCCTGATCGTGCGCTGGCCTGGGCTCACAGACCGGCCTCGGGTGGATGTGGCTCTCCACTACCATTACGATTGGGCCGCAACGCTCGTCGAGTTGGTGGGCGGTGACGTTTCGCAGAACTGGGACGGAGAGTCGTTTGCTGCCAGCTTTCTTGGCGGACGGGATGAAGGACGGGACACCCTGGTTGTGAGCCAGAATGCCTGGGCCTGCCAGAGGTCAGTTCGGTTCGACGACTACATCTGTTTGCGTACCTACCACGATGGATACAAGCAGCTTGAACCGGTGATGCTCTATGATCTATCGGACGATCCCCACGAGCAGCGAGATCTGTCGGCAGAGCGACCGGACGTCGTCGATCGAGCCATGGGGCTCCTTGCAGATTGGTATCAGGAGATGGCGTCTTCGAGCCAGGGTGATGTGGACCCTATGATGACGGTGCTGCGCGAGGGCGGACCATTCCACACGCGAGGGAGGTTGCCCGCTTACGCCGAGCGGCTGCGCGCGACGGGCCGTGCCCACCACGCCGAGCGCCTGGTCAAACTCCACCCTGCAGAGGCGTAGCTTGTTGGCGCGACTAGCCGGCCCGTCTCGAGAGCGTGAAGTCGCGGCACGGATACTGTGCTCCCCGAGCTCAGGGTCGGCTGCCCGAGGTCCACAACTCGATCGACCACTGCCGCGACCTTGAGGCTCCGTGGTGCGGGCTCGGAATCCGGTGTATAATGCCTCGGGCCAAGCTTCGGCGCACTTCGGCAGGAGTCGCGCCCGGTCGCCATCATAAGGAGAGAGACATGCCAATTATCGAGGAAAGCATAGAGATAGAAGCTGCTGCTGCGGACGTTTTCCGCTACTGCCACGATATTGCGTCTCGACCCATCTGGGATGAGCGGGTCCTACGTATCAAGCTACTCTCGCCGGCCCCTATACGGAGCGGGACGCTGCTCAGCGTCGATGCGGCTCGCTCTGGCGTATACGCGTATAGCTGGGACGGAGAGTACTCGGCCTTCCGGTTTCCCAGAAGCTCGACATTGCGCGTGATCGACGCGGCGCCTAGCAGCCCGTTTGTGCGAGGGAGTACGGAGACCTGGACATTCAGCGCCTCCGCCGGGATCACGCGCCTTTCGGTGAAGTGGGACTACAACACTAAAGGCTTCATCAGCAAGGTCACGGATCGGCTCGGGGGTCGGGGCTCGATGCGCAGAGCAATCAGGCGCAGTTTGGCCAATCTCAAGAAGACCCTTGAGCACCGCTGATCTGCTCTCGCGCGGCGGAGTGGCAGCGCGGCCTGCTCATCTTGTCTACTAGCTCAGTTCGTGTGCCCCCAGGGCCAGGCAAGGGGCGTAGTAGACAACACCTTCCGCAAGCGTGTTCCCCACTCGAGCCATCGATCGCTCTGGACCGTCGGTTCCCAGCAAGAACCAAGGCCAGCGGGACACCCGGGAGACGCTTTGGCCAAGTGGTTCGCCACGGAGGCCAGCTCCGCCGCTCCAGACGCGGTGCAGGGGCGCGGAGCGGTCGGCTACTCCGACGAGCACGATGTCGAGCGCCATCGCCGGAACACCAAGGGCGCTTCCATCTGCGAGGGGACCAGTCAGAACCGCGAGCTGCTCCAGGCGGGCCACGTCCTGAGGCTCTGGAGCGACGCCCTGTCGCGATGCGAGCTGCCGCCATATGACCCTGTGGAGTGGGAACGGGGAGCACGGCACAACAGGGGTGGGACTTCCTGAGAAACACCGAAATGGGGAGGTAGAAGTTGCACATCGTCGTATGTATCAAACACACGCCCGACTCCGAGGCCAAGATGTCGGTCGACGAGAGCGGAGAGGTCTCGTGGGGCGATTCTCCGCTAATCCTCAATCCGTGGGACGAGTACGCGGTGGAGGAGGCGCTGCTGCTCCGGGATGAACACGGTGGCAACGTCACCGCCATCTCACTGGGACCGGAGGGAGCGCTGGAGGGGCTGAAGCAGGCCGTCGCGATGGGGTGCGATCAGGCCGTGCGGGTGTGGGATGGGTTCTGCGAGGGGTCTGACACGCTGTCGACGAGCCGCGTGCTGGCCCGGGCGATCGAGAAGCTGGGTAAGGTGGACCTGGTGCTCGTCGGGAGGTCGGCCATCGATGCCGACACGTGGCAGACTGGTCCGTCCGTCGCCCGTCGGTTGGGCTTCGCGTCGCTGATGTATGTCATCAAGATCGCGGAGCTGGATGCGGACCAAGGGACGATCGTCGTCGAACGGCTGTTGGAGCAGGGACGAGAGGTGGTATCGGCTCGGCTCCCCGCCGTGATAGGTACGACGAAAGGGATCAACGAGCCGCGCTACACGTCGTTCATGGGTATTCGCAAAGCTTCCCGGATGCAATACCCGTGCTGGTCGACAGATGACATCGGAGTGGCTGCGGAGGAGGCCGGCGCCGCAGGCGCTGCCGTCCACTGGCCGCGCATCTTCGCACCGCCGCCTCGCGGGGGCACGGCCGAGATCGTTGAGGGTACTACCGCTGAAGAGACTGCTCGCCATCTGGTCGCCAAGCTGCTCGCCGAGAAGGTGATCTAGGAGATGTTTCAATGAGCCACAGTGATGTCGTTGTGTGGGTGGAGCAGTTTCAGGGTAGGCCCGCTTCAGGTTCGTGGGAGGCAATTGGCGTGGCCAGGCGGCTGGCAGACCAGATGGGTGGTGACGTGACGGCTTGTCTCCTCGGAGGTAACGGGTCGCGGGGACTGGCATCGAAGGCGATGCACCAGGGGGCGGATCGTGTGTGCCTTGCCGAGGATGAGCAGCTTCGCGAGTTTCGGGTCGAGCCGTACGTCAGGTTCTTGAGCGACGCAATCCGCGATGCCGACCCGGGCGTCGTTCTCATCAGTGCGACATTGCGCGGGCGGGAGCTCGGCCCCGCGTTGGCTGCAGAGCTCGAGACTGGCTGTGTCGCCGACTGCACGGCGTTGGCCATTGACGATGGCCTGCTCACGGCGACCCGGCCTGTCTACGCGGGCAAGCTTCTTGCCGAGTGTGTCGTACCAGAGCACAGGCCCCAGATCTTCACGACGCGGATCCGTGCCTTCGCCGCGCTCGAAGCAGAGCCAGACCGCGATGGGCCAGTACATCTGATGCAGTCGGCGCTGTCCGAGAGTGACATCAAGTCTCAGGTGGTGGACTTCAAGCCGATCGAGGGCGGCGTCGGTCTGGCCGACGCCGCCATCGTCGTCGCTGGGGGGCGCGGCGTCGGGGGCCCCGAGGGGTTTCGCCCGCTACGAGATCTTGCTGACGTGTTGGGAGCGGCTGTGGGCGCGTCGCGCGCGATCGTCGACGCCGGGTGGATGCCATATGAGTATCAAGTGGGGCAGACTGGCAAGACTGTGAGTCCTGATCTTTACATCGCCTGCGGGATCTCAGGTGCCATCCAGCACCAGGTCGGGATGCGCACGAGCAAGGTCATCGTCGCGCTCAACAGGGGTGCTGAAGCGCCCGTATTCAAGCTGGCGCACTACGGCATCGTCGGTGACCTTTTCGATATTGTGCCCGCACTCACCGAGGTTCTGAGGGAGAGAGTGCCCTAACTGATGGGGCGCGGGCATTCCCTTGTGACTCGGGAAGGCAGATGGAGGCCGTATGGGGTCCCCACCGAACATCTGCTTCACGCGGTCGGTGTCACCAACCGTGATAGCGGCGGCCGTCGCGCGTTCCGGTCCAGGACGTGGGATGCTTTCGTGGCTGGATGCAGTGCTGGTGATGTAATGAAACAGGACAGTGACTCTCGACCAAGCTCGAAGGCAGCCGCCCCCCGGTGAATGAAGCGCGCGGTCCGGTAACGAATCCCGCTGATGGCACTACGGGAAGACCGCACGGAGTGCAGAGGGAAGCCGGGCGGCGTGGTGAAGGCGTATCGCAACGAATTGCCGTTGTCGGCGATCGGTTCGTGCTGTGGCTGTCCGGACACTGGCTTGCTGTTCTGAACACGATTGCCCTGGTATACGTGGGCCTGCCCGTCGTGGCCCCGGTGCTAATGTACGTGGGCCTGGACTGGCCGGCAAGCGTCATCCATACGCTATACCGGCCATTGTGCCACCAATTGCCGCAGCGATCCTTCTTTCTGTTTGGGCCCCAGGTGACGTACCGGCTTGAGCAGCTCGCAGAGATGGCGGGTTCGGCCATCCTGGAAGAACCCTGGTCTGGGGCATTCCTTGGTAGCGACGCCGTTGGCTACAAGACAGCCCTCTGCCAGCGGGACCTGGCCATCTACAGTTCGATATTCCTGGCGGGACTTGTGTTTGGCGTGCTGCGGCAGCGCCGGACAGTGCGTCCCCTGCCCTGGTGGGCCTACGTTGGCGTTGGCGTCCTCCCAATGCTTCTGGATGGCGGGTCCCAGTGGGTTTCCTATGCATTGGCGACCTTGGTGCCCAGTCTTGGGATCACCCCGCACGAGACGACGCCTGTGATGAGGATCATCACCGGCGCCCTCTTCGGCCTTTGTACGGTGTGGCTCGCCTATCCCTACGTTGAGGACACAATGGCCGAGCTACGAGAGGGGCTTGAGGTCAAGGCCGCGAAGGGGGAGCAAGGCGAGCTGCCGGGAGCCGGGAGGGGACCCCGACGTGGGTGACTGGGCTGCAA
The DNA here is from genome assembly GCA_030596915.1 of Chloroflexota bacterium. GTDB lineage: Bacteria > Chloroflexota > Anaerolineae > B4-G1 > B4-G1 > JAUVSX01. Next base: position 4,799 of record JAUVSX010000173.1, read on the forward strand.
GCCAGGTTAATGAGGATCGGAACCTAAGTATGCTTCGGGAGTGCGCCGACGGAGTTGTGTACTATCGGTTTGGGGGTCTGAGCCAGGCCAATGATCTTGCTCACGCAGCGCTGACGAGGATTGGCGGTGTGAGCGCTCCGCCGTATGCCACTCTCAATCTGGGGCATACCGTGGGCGACGATATCGGGGCGGTCGAGGAGAACCATCGGCGTGCCTTGAGCCTCTTTGGCTTTGAGGTGGACCAGACAGTGAGCCCCTACCAGGTTCACGGGGCACGCGTAGGACTGGTAGGACGCGCGCATCGCGGCACGGTGCAGCCGTCCTGCGACGCCCTGGTCACCGATACACCGGGAGTCCCGCTGCTGTTGCGCTTTGCTGATTGTGTTCCGATTCTGCTATACGACCCCGTGCGGCGGGCGATTGGTGTCGCACATGCGGGATGGCGCGGGGCCATGGCCAACGTTGTGGGGGCGACGGTGCGGGCGCTGGTGGAAAGGCTAGGCTGCGAACCAGACCGTGTGTGGGCTGGTATCGGCCCAGCAATCGGACCATGCTGCTACGAAGTTGAGGCGGACGTCGTGGCCGCTGTCCAGACCGCCTGTCCGGTGGATGCCCGCATCTCTCGTCAGGCGGCGGGCAGGACCTTCCTGGACCTGCCTGGCGTGGTGCGGACGCAGCTGCAGGCGGCAGGAGTGAGTTGGATTGAAGACAGCAACCTGTGCACAGCCTGTCACGTCGATGAGTTCTTCTCCCACCGGCTTGAGCGCGGCACCACAGGGCGGTTTGGGGTGTTGATGGGTCTGCTGGAATGACCTTTGGGCGGGCCGACGCTATTGCAGAGAACCTCGCGCGCGTGAGGCGCCGGATCGCGGAGGCGGCCGCACGGTCCCAGCGCACTGCCGACTCGGTCGCGATCATCGCTGTCTCAAAGACAATCCCAGCCGAAAATATGGTTGCGGCCTGGCACGCCGGGGTGCGTCAATTCGGTGAAAACCGCGTCGAGGAGGCAATGGCCAAGATCCCCGAAGTCGAAGCAGCGCTCGGCGGCCTCCGACCAGTGTGGCATATGGTAGGTCATGTGCAAAGCCGGAAGGCCAACGATGCTGCGCGGATATTTGACTACGTTCATTCCGTCGACCGGCTCAAGATTGCGCGCCGTCTGAGTCGCTTCGCCCAGGAGGGTGACCGCAACGTGACGGTGCTGCTGGAATGCAACGTCTCGGGAGAGGAGAGCAAGTTCGGCTTCCCGGTGGCCGCCTGGCGCCAACGCGAGGGGCAGAGAGCTGCTTTTATGTCCGCGGTCACTGATATCCTGGCTATGCCGCGTATATCGATCTGTGGTCTGATGACCATGGCGCCTCTGGTCGAGGATCCAGAGAGCGTGAGACCGATCTTTGCGAGCCTGAGAGAACTGCTCCACGCGCTGGTGGAGTGGTTCCCTGGGACGGATTGGTGCGAACTCTCGATGGGTATGACCGATGACTTCGAGGTCGCTATCGAGGAGGGGGCTACGATGGTGCGCGTCGGGCGCGCTATCTTCGGCGCTCGCTAGCGCCTAAGACTCGGAGGTCGCTTTGGTCACGCTAACCCTGACACTCATCAACCTGCTGTTCACCGCGTACTCGCTGGCCATTGTCGCCAGAGCACTCCTGCCGTGGTTTCGCGTTAGCCGCTACCATCCAGTGATGCGGTTCGTCGTGCAGATCACGGAGCCCGTCCTGGCGCCCCTCCGGCGGTTCATTCCGTCGGCCGGTGGTCTGGATTTTTCGCCAGTGGTTGCTCTCGTCATCCTCTGGGTTGTGCAGAGTCTCCTCAGAAGCCTCATCGTCGCGCTGTTCTAGGGCCACCGCACGACCTCGATCGGAGCGGCGCAGCGAAGTGCTATCCCCTGGGAGCGGCAAGCCGATATCCGACCCCGCGCTCCGTGATGATG
>JAUVSX010000056.1 GCA_030596915.1 Chloroflexota bacterium
CGACGAGAGCACAGCAGCGTCGGCAGCGGCCGGGAGCGAGGCGTGGACCAGGAAGGCGCCCGAGCGCGTGTCGAGACTCTCGCAGATCGTCACAAGAACCGAGAGGACGAGTATGAAACGCCGTTCGCGGGATATCACGAGAGATTGGAAACCGCCCGTCCGCTCGTCGACCAGGCTCAACCCGCGCACGACGAGCTCACCCTTGGCCAGGTTCGCGCTGATCTTGATCCCAGTCGGCACATCTGGCTCGTCCCAGCGCAGCCGTGTGGCGTAGTCATATCCCGCCGACTGCCCCGCCTGAAACTCGCGCCCCACCTGGCCGCGAGCGTGCGCCACGTGAGGACCGTACACTCCCTCGGCCGTGTGCTCACCTGCGAACAACTGATAGGTCCGAGTCTGTCCCCCCGCGAAGCTGACCTCAGCCTCGCCCACAAGCGCGCCATCAGGCAGATCACTCGCCCCACGCAGATGCGACACCAACCCCAGGGCCGTCGCCCGAAACTGCGGCACGTGGGCCACGGACGCATCCTCTCCTTCGGCCAGGTCTGCACCGAACTGAAAATCGTAGAACACATCATCGACCCACGCGTCGCGCAGCTTGTCCGTGATGACGTAGCGGGCGTTGAACAGGGTCAGCCAGCGGCCACTCGGGATGGAGGTGAGGTTCTCGCGCAGCCGGCCGTCGAGAGCTGCTCGGCTGGTTGGCGACACCAGCTCTTGCAGCATCACGTAGCGAGCCAGCGGAAGCAGACCACCGTCGTACCCGTCGACGGCAGGCACACCGAAGGCTAGTGGCAGGTTGGGGGTCTGCACCTCCTTGTGCTTCGTCGCGATCACATAGTCGTACAGCTCATTCGCCGTGAGCTGCGGCCCGTAAATGATCTCGATTTCTCCGAGATCACCGGGGTCGAAGGTGATATCTGACATGCTGAGGAAACGCCCCGGTTGCCCGGCTTGCAGATGAGCGACGGCGGGGCGCAGACTGGTGAAAGCCTGGGACGCGGTGGCTCGGCTATGGGGAAGCGTCTGCCCAGCGGCATACAGCTCGGCTAGCAGCACAGCAAGCAGGCCCGCCGTCGACCAGCGCGGCGAGCGACGGGACGCGAGCAGCAGCAGCACAACGGCCGCCAGAGTGGCTAGCCAGGCTACGGGTGCGATCCAGCGGACCACTTCGCCCTCTCCTGCGCGGACGCCGAGTACTGCCCACAACGACAGTAGCAGTACTACCAAGACTATCGTCCCGAGAGCGCGCAGGGTCGGTCGGAAACGTCCCTCCCACAGGGTCTGGGCTCCCCACCCCGCGATCAACGCGACGCCCAGCGCCGAAAGGGCCAGCCAGCGGGCCGGAACTCGGAAGTGGACGAACCCCGGCACGTAGAGCGCGAGCACCTGGTACATTGGGTTGTAGGCCCCGAGCGAGAGAAAGAGCCCCAGTGCCACCAGCACGGTCGCCGGCAGGAGCCGGCGCTTGCCCGGCCGCGCACCGCAGACCGCGACCCCGGCCAGTGCAATGCCGGAGACGCCAACGTATGCGACGTGCTCCAGGTGCGCCGGCGACACGCGAGAGAAAAACGGGGGCAGAAGAGCGCGCGCCAGGTAGAAAGGCGACAGCGAGAACGACACCCGCTCCCTGTACGGAAGCCCCCCCGCACGGATCGATAGCCGCGACAACTCCCACGTTGGGACTAGCTGCACGGCAGCCAGAGCAACTCCAAGTGCGAGGGCGAGGGCAAGAAGCGCGGCTGGCCTAGCCGCGCGCATCACATTGCGCTCGCGAAGTGATTCTCGCAGCGTAGGAACCAGCGCGTAGACGGCCGTGCCAACCAGCGAGATGAAGGCGGCCTGAAGGTGACCCGAGAGAAGCATCATCCCTACGACGCCGCAGAAGCCCACGAACGCAGCCACCGATCGCCGGTTGATCTCCCGGCGAACAATCACGCTGCGGTCGCACAGCAACAGTGCCAACGGAAGCCAGGCAAGAGCCTGCACCTGATTGACGTGCTCCAACTGCGCGCCGAGGTAGCCGCCCAGGGCGAAGACGAGTCCGGCAGTCCACGCACCGATCCGCCCCGCACGCAGGGAAACCCGTGCCAACAGGTAGGTGCTGATCGCCGCAAGACCCAGGTGTAGCACGGGCGCAACGTGTACGGATCGATATGCAGGCAGAACCAGCCACAAGGGCCAGTTCAGGGGATATAGCACACCAGCCTGGCTGTTGGCAAGAAAGGGCACACCCATAAAGAGGTAGGGGTTCCATAGAGGCACCCGTCCAGCCCGGAGCGCGCGCGTCGCCTCACTCCAGTAGGGGAAGAAGTAGGTGAGCACGTCGCCGCTTGCCAGCACGCGTCCCGCCAGAGCAGTTCTCCAGTAGAAGGCTACGACCAGGGCCAACAGGAGAAGAACAGCACAGAGGTCAGGTGCGAGCCTCGTGAGCTTTTTCCTGGAACGTGGGCGCGTCACCGAGTGGCTCCTCGGTCCGCAAGCGGCAGGATGCGGTAGAGGGCAAATGAATCCTCGCCCTTACGAGTCTGGGCTGTCAACACACTCGTGAGGCCATATCCCTCCCGGGCCAGTGCGCGCTCAACACGGCCCGTGGATTCCCAGGCGGGGAAGGCAATGTACCTCGGCTCGTTTGCGCCAAAGGCCCGCACGTCCTGCGCCAGCCAGGACGGCTCAGGCCAGTACGCAAGGTACACGCGCGCCCGGAACAGATGGTACCTGTAATGCCAACCGAGCCAGTGATGGTACACCACCGACCCCTCCGGCAGGTCTCCCAGAAAGGCGGATACCTGATCAATGCCGTCGAAGACACCATGGTCCCCGCCCACCGCAATCGCACTCCGCGCAGCGCGCACGGCTGGAATCGCGAGCGTAAGCACGAGCACGCTGCCTGCAATCATCTGTGACCGGCTTGCCCAACCCCGTGACAGATCTGGGGCTTGTTGCAGGCCGCGGCTTTGTCTCAAGCGACGGGCGAGGCGCTCTGCAACGCGACTGGCACACCACGCCAAGCGAGCCCCCAACACGGCCACAATTGGGACCAGGGGCAAGAGGTAGCGATCCCATACTGGGAAGGCGAGCAGCCAGTGCAGAACCACGTAGACGACGAGGAACGCAACCAGGACCAGGTCGACCAGTCCCTCGCGGGCAAACCGGCGACGGGTCACCGCCACCCAAGCCAGCGCAGGCAGTCCGAATAGCAGAACGATGTTCAGGACAGGTGAGGTGAGGAGCAGGCGCACCAAGGCAGACCAGTCGAGCAGCCGAGCGGGCAACTCGTGCGGCCAGATGAGGCGCAACCCTCCATAGCCTGCGATGCCGGACTCCCAGAAGCTCTGCGCTCCGTGGCGAACCCTTACGGCGTCCCACACCAGGACCGCGCCGACCGCCGCCAAGAACCAGATGACGAACCGCACGGTCCGCACCCTGAGCTCGGTCCCCTGGATCAGGACCAGGACGAGCGCCAGAGGGGCCCAGGCCAGTCCAGTCTGCTTGGCAGCGAGCGACAGCCCGGCGAGCAAGCCCGCCAGCCCGGTCCGGCCCCGCACAGCCGCGACACACGCCCCCAAGCCCAGCACGACCATCAGCGGATCGGGGAAGACAGTGACAGAGAACAAGATTGCGAACGGAGACAGCGCCACGACAATCGCGGCCGGTGTCGCGAGCCAGCGCTGGCGATACAGCAGACGTGCGAGGGCTGCGGTGAGCGCGACCATCAGTAGGCCGGCCGCGAGGCCCGGCAATCTCAGGGTGAACTCGGAGTCGCCGAACAGCAACTGGACTCCGGCGGTCAGATAGGGCAGCAGGGGCGGCTTGTAGACTGGGACCTGCGCCAGCCAAGTGTCCTGCCCCTGGCCAACAAGCAGGCCCCAGTAGCCGTAGAGCGCCTCGTCAGGGTGCAGGCGGTTCTGGAGCGCAGGTGGCAATCGAAGAGCCCACGCCACGGCCAGGAGGGCAGTCAGTGCCCAACGAGACCGGTCCCAGCGCGGATGTACTAGCCGACGAGCCGATACTTGAGCAGTGTCCACAGCACCACGAAGGCATCGCGCCAGGAGATCTTCTTTCCCTCCTCGATCTCGCGCCCGGTGTAGGAGATGGGAACCTCGTATATGCGGTACCCACGCTTCAGAATCTGCGCGGTGATCTCAGGGTCGAACCCCCACCTTGCCGCCCTGAGGTCGAGCTGGTCCGCAATCTCGCGCGTGAAGACTTTGTAGCACGTCTCCATGTCACTCAGGGTCGAATCGTAGAGGATATTGGTCACAAGCGTGAGGAAGCGATTGCCGACCATATGCCAGAAGAACATCGCCTTGGTCGGCCCACCTCGGAAGCGCGATCCATAGACAACCTGGGAGCGTTCCTCAAGTATGGGTTGAAGGAGCCGTTCATAGTCGCGAGGATCATACTCCAGATCGGCATCCTGGATCAAGACGATGTCTCCGCCGACGAACTGCAGCGCCGTGCGAACGGCCGCACCCTTGCCCTGGTTGTGCTCGTGCAACGACACGATCGTGTCAGGCTTCTCCCGCTCGCCGGCCAGGAACTCCCGCGTGCCGTCGGTCGAGCCGTCATCGACAATGACCAGCTCCCGCTCCAAGTGGATGAGTGTATCGTTATTGGACCCATACCCCACATGAACCGTGAGCGGCACCGATCGAACGCGGCGCATGATCTCGGCAATCGTGCAGACCTCGTTGTACACTGGGATGACGACTGACAGTTTCACAATGGACTGGCGCTCCTGCGCAACGGGCCGATTATAGCTTTCACGGCGGGCTCCGGCAAGGCGCGACCCCAGGAGATGAGAGAACCACTCTGTGATTGACTGACCGGCAGTGGGCCTCGGCCGTGCCACGGGCCGCACCCTGGCGCTGGAGTTGCCGGGGAACCAGCGTGAAGGTAAGATGGAGTCCACCCAGGCGCCTCGAGGCGCGCTCGGATGATTGTATGGACGAACTGCCACACACCATTGACAGCGAGGACGAACTGATCGAGGTGATGACACGCCCGCGCCCGGCGCTTGTCGCGTTCGTCGGCTCACTGAGCGGTGCGCTGGTGATTCTTGGGGCGGGCGGCAAGATGGGCCCCACCCTCGCCCTATTGGCCGCCCGGGCAGTCCGGGCGGCCGGTTCCCACGTGGAGATCATCGCCGTCAGCCGGTTCGCCGACAAGCGCACCCGTGGCTGGTTGGAGGACAACGGAGTACGGACGGTGGCCGTCGATCTGATGGACCCAGGAGCGCTCTCGCGATTGCCGGAGTCCGAGAACGTGATCTACATGGTGGGAAGGAAATTCGGCACGAACAGGGACCCCGAGGAGACGTGGGCCGCCAACACCCTGCTGCCGGCCAGGATTGCCGAGCACTACGCCCAGGCGCGGATTGCCGCCCTATCTACGGGAAACGTCTACCCGATGGTACCGGTGGGCAGTGGGGGAGCGGTCGAGACGGATCGCCTCACACCGCTGGGGGAGTATGCCAACAGCTCTGTCGCGCGAGAGCGCATCTTCGGCTTCTTCTCGCGGAGGAATGGCACGCCAGTGACTCTCATCCGGTTGAGCTACGCGCTCGACCTGCGATACGGGGTCCTCGTCGATATCGCGACCAAGGTACGCGCCGGCCAGCCCGTGGACGTCGGAATGGGACACGTCAACTGCATCTGGCAGGCCGACGCAAATGAGATGATCATCCGCTCTCTGGCGCTGGCAAGCTCGCCCGCAACGGCCATCAACCTCACGGGCGTCCGCCCACTGGCCGTACGCGAAGTGGCACACCGTTTCGGCGAGCTGATGGGCCGTCCGGCGCGCATCGCCGGCGCCGAGGGCATGACTGCCCTGCTAAGCAACACGGAAAAGGCTCGCCGGGCACTTGGCGCGCCTCCCACGCCCCTCGACACCGTGATACGCTGGACAGCACACTGGGTTGCGGCCGGGGGGCGGGTCCTGGACAAGCCGACCCACTATGAGGTGCGAGACGGAGGATTCTAGACTGTGGCGAGCCGCGCTGTGCCAACGCAGTCCGTGATGGAGTCGCTACGCGAGGGATTGGTGATCCCGGCGCATCCCTTGGCCCTGCACACCAATCGCTCGTTCGACGAACGTCACCAGAGGGCCCTGACGCGATACTACCACGCCGCCGGAGCCGGCGGAATTGCAGTAGGCGTACACGCCACGCAGTTTGAGATCCGTGACCCGCAGCACGGCCTGTTCGAGCCTGTTCTAGAGCTGGCAGCCGAGACGGTCGCGGCGCGCGATGAGGCCACTGGTCGCCTGACGGTCCGGATTGCCGGCATCTGCGGTACCACGCGGCAAGCTCTGTCGGAGGCGCGCTTCGCCGCTGACCTGGGCTACCACGCCGGACTGCTGTCGCTGGCGGCTCTGGGAGACGCAAGCGGCAACACGTTGATCGCCCACTGTAGGGAGGTAGCACGGGTGATACCACTCATGGGGTTCTATCTGCAGCCAGCAGTCGGCGGCCGAGTTCTGCCCCTTTCATTCTGGAGACGCTTCGTGGAAATCCCTAACGTCGTGGGGATCAAGATTGCGCCCTTCAATCGCTACCAGACGCTCGATGTGGTGCGAGCCGTCGCCGAATCCGGCCGCGCCCGTGAAATCGCGCTGCATACGGGGAACGACGATAACATCGTGGTCGATCTGCTGACGAAGTATGCCTTCCCAACGCCCGCAGGGGAGGTAGAGGTACGGATAGTTGGGGGGCTGCTAGGACACTGGGCCTGCTGGACGAGGCCGGCGGTCGCGCTGCTCAAAGAGTGCAAGGCTGCGCGACACAAAGAGGCAATGCCCCTTCGATTACTGACTCTGGCGGCGCAGGTGACGGACTGCAATGCTGCGTTCTTCGACGCAGCGAACCGGTACGCCGGAGCACTGCCAGGCATAGGCGAGGTCCTCAGGCGCCAGGGCTTGCTCGAGAGCACCGTCTGTCTGGACCCCCGTATCACCCTGTCGCCAGGTCAGGCAGACGAGATAGATCGTGTGTGCGAGGCGTACCCGCACTTGGCAGACGATGCCTTCGTCGGGGAGAACCTCCACGCCTGGCTGAGCTAGGCCCGTGCACTGGTCACATCCGGAACGCCGGACTGTTGGGCGCAGACCTGGCCGCTCGCGCGCTGTTGCAGATCGCGGCGCCGCGGCATTGTTTGGCAACAGGCGTAACGGGCGGGAACGGCTGTTGCGCATCCCGGCCCCTCGACTAGAATCGCCTGATACGAAGCAGCGCTGGGGGTATCATCGTTGAAGCATATTGCCGCTGTTGTCCTGGCTGCCGGCGCGTCGCGCCGCTTTGGTCAGCCGAAGCAACTCCTCGACTGGGACGGGAAGTCGCTCGTCGCACACATCACTGATGTTGCGCTCTCCGCTGACCTGAGTCCCGTGATAGTCGTGCTTGGACACCGAGCGGGGGAGATCAGCCAGTCTGTGACCACCGCCCTCCCAGCTCAGGCGCGGCGAGGTCCCGTGCGGCTGGCGGTGAACTGGGGCTGGGAACAAGGCTTGAGCAGCTCCATGAAGGCTGGTCTGGCGGCTGTTCCTGCAGACGCGGACGCAGTCATCTTCGTACAGGGTGATCAGCCTCTCATCACGACTGACTTGCTGCGCGCGCTGTGCTCCCGCTTCGCTGAGACAGGGGCGGGCATCGTCTACCCCGCCGTCGCGGGCGAGCCGCGGCCGCCCGTGCTATTCGCGCGCCGCTTCTTTCCCGAGCTCGCCGCACTCACGGGCGATCAGGGCGGCCGAGCGATAATCAGCGATCACCTTGACCAAGCCTCGGCCATCGAACTCGATGTGCTGGACACGGTCGCCGATGTGGACACGCCCGCAGACTACGAGAGGCTCCTCGCGCGCGCTGCTGACGCCCGCGGTAGGCCGCGCGGCCCCGGATCTCTGGCCGACCTGACGCACGTACGCCACCTCATAGTCGATATGGACGGCGTGTTGTGGCACAGCAACACACCCCTACCAGGGCTGCACGGGCTCTTCTCCTTCCTCCGAGAGGAGGGATTGGGCTTCATGCTCGCCACCAACAACTCAAGCATGATGCCGCAACAGTACTCCGACAAGCTCGCCCGATTCGGCGTTGACATCCCGCCTGAGCGAGTTCTGACGTCCGCGCAGGCTACCGCAGCGTACCTCTCCGGCGTCTCGCCTTTGGGCACTCGCGTCTACGCGATTGGGCGCGATGGCATTCGCTCTGCCTTGGAGGACAAGGGGTTCGTACTCACCGAAGAACAGGCTGAGTACGTCGTCGTTGGCTGGGACCGGGAGCTGACATGGAAGAAACTGTGCACAGCAGCACTGCTAATCCACGGTGGGGCACGGTTCGTGGGCACCAACCCAGACAACAGCTACCCAACGGAGGAGGGGCCCGCGCCGGGCAACGGAGCCCAACTGGCAGCGCTCGAGGCGACTACGGGCATCGCTCCCACCATAGTAGGCAAACCAGAACCGTGGCTGTACGCGGAGGCGATGCGACGGATGGGGGCCTCGCCTGAGACGACCGCAACGGTGGGCGACCGGCTGGAGACAGATATCGCCGGCGGAAAGCGCGTTGGTCTGACCACAATCCTGGTCCTCTCGGGAATCGCGACTCGACGGGACTTGACGCACGCGGCGATATCTCCGGACCTGGTGTTCGAGGACAGCAGGGACCTGGTGCGCGTGTGGCGAGAGCAGCTCCGCCGTCACGGACAAGAACAGTCTTCGAGGCACGCCGTGTGAGCGAAGGCGTGACCGGCTCGAAGGTCGAACTATACGATCTGAACCGCCCGGAGATCGAGGCGCTCCTGTCGGAGTTGGGTGAACCTGCATACCGCGGCCATCAGCTCTGGGAGTGGCTGTACGTCCACCTGGCGACAGACTTCACGGAGATGACCAACCTGCCGCGTGGGCTGCGGCAGGCACTTGCCGACCGCACGTCCATCACCACTCTCCAGGTTATGAGTTCGATCTGCTCGTCGGACGGGGAGACCCGCAAAGACTCGCTCCGCCTCCGCGACCACAACGCAATCGAGACAGTGCTGATGCGCTATCAGCGACGCCGCACTGCGTGCATTTCCACCCAGGCGGGTTGTCCCATCGGGTGTCCCTTCTGTGCGACGGGGCAGATGGGCCTGCACCGGAACCTTTCGTCCGGGGAGATCATCGCTCAGGCTCTGCACTTCGCCCGGATACTGCGGACCACGGACGAGCGCCTGACGAATGTGGTTATGATGGGTATGGGGGAACCGCTGCTCAACTACGACGCCTCTTTGGCTGCGATTCGCCGGCTTGTCGATTCCGAGGGGTTTGGCTTGGGCCAGCGGCGCATATCCCTGTCCACCGCCGGGGTCGTTCCGGGCATACGGCGCCTGGCCGGCGAAGGGCTGGAGATCACGCTGGCGGTTTCTCTCCACGCGGCCACCGACGCTCTGCGAAACCGGCTTGTTCCACTCAACCGTCGCTATCCGCTAGACGAACTGTTCGAGGCGTGCCACTACTATGTGATGCGCACCCACCGGCGCGTGAGCTTCGAGTGGGCGCTGATCGAGGGTGAGAACGATACGCCAGAGCAGGTGAGCGCACTGGTGGCGCGGCTCGCCGGACTTCAAGCCCACGTCAATCTGATCCCGTTCAACGCCGTCGCAGGATACCGGGGGCGAGCGTCCTCGCCCCATCGACTTGCCGCGTTCGCCAGTCAGCTCGAGCGGCGTGGTGTACGCCATACGATTAGGACTCGGCGAGGCGTGGATATCGGGGCCGGATGCGGCCAATTGGTCTGCTGCCAGACACCCGCGCCGGCGGGGTCACGCGACTAGACGGTCGCGACACTGCCGGGCGAGAGAAGGTTGTCAAGCGGCACGTGTCGGCCGAGGCCATTGAACACAGCTCAACCTCAAGGAGGGATGAAGATGGACAGAGTTCGGGTCGCCGTCATTGGAGCAGGCTCGCTGGCAAACAGCGTGCACTATCCCTCGCTCGCGCATCTGGGCGACGTGGACCTGGTGGGAGCGTGTGACTTGGATGCGGACAGAGTCAAGAAGACGACGGACCAGTTCGCAATCCCGCGCGCTTTCGGGGACTACCGCAGAATGCTGGATGACCTGAAGCCGGACGCCGTCTACGCGATCATGCCTCCCCACGTGCTGTTCGACGTGGCAATGGACGTACTGGAACGGGGCCACCACCTCTTCATCGAGAAGCCGCCGGGCGTTACGACACTTCAGACAGAGAGTATGGCCCGTGTCGCCGCAGGCGCGAACCTGATCACAGCCGTCGGCTTTCAGCGGCGCTATCATCCTATGGTTCACAAATGCTGGGAAGAGGTTAGCAAGAGGGGTCCTGTGCACCAAGTGGTCGCCTGCTTCTACAAGAACCTCGCTCCCCAGGAGCGCCACCCCTACTACCACGGCGCCATCGACATTCTCCGAAGCGACGCAATCCACGCCCTCGACGCCCTCCGGTACTACTGCGGCCTCGCGGACGTGCAGGCGGTCGCCTCCGAGGTGCGCACTCTGGATTCATGGTATGCCACCAGCTTCAACACGCTCGTCCACTTCGCGAACGACGCTGTAGGCGTCCTGCTGGCCAACTGGCGAACGGGCAAGCGTACACTCAAGTTTGAGTTCCACGCAGCCGGGGCCTCAGCCTTCGTCGACGCTGATGGCAAGGGCGTGGTGTGGACGGACAACAAGAGCGAACCCGATCTGAGCGCCTCGTACACTGACTACGCGGGCTCGACCGGGGCGTAGATCGGCCAGTGGCTTCTCGCCGCG
>JAUVSX010000060.1 GCA_030596915.1 Chloroflexota bacterium
CACATCGATGTCGGACGGCTCCATCGTGCGTGCTTCGCCGTGACCTACCCAGATGACGGCCAACAGTTCTCCGGCCGAGCGTACGGGGACGGCGACCGCGCTACGGATCCTTCCCTGCAGGGCGCCCAATCCCGCGTCCAGATCGGGGGGGCCCGCCACATCCTCGATGACCAGTGGGTCGGATCGCTCCCCCATCTCCTGGACAAGCGCTCGGTCTAGCGCTCGGACGCCGTGGCGGACCTCGCCCCTTCCCACAGTCAACTCGACTTCTCCGTCGGCTGAGAGGACGACGACCCGCGCCACCTGAGCCTGGGTTGTCCTCAGTGCACCGTCCAGAATGAAGGACAGCCCTTCCCGGACATCCACCGTGGCGGATACCGCCCGACTGATTTCGAGCAACAGTGATAGATCATCAAGTCGCCCCTTCAGGCGCACCCGCAGCCGCTCCAGCGCCTGGGCCACAGCGTCTACCTCATCGGCGCCTCGCACATCCACCGGGCGCGTCAGGTCGCCGCTTGCGATGCGGTCCGCATCCTGCGCGAGTTGCTTTAGAGGTCGGCTCAGTGATCTCGTCGTCAAGAGCGCGAGAATCACGAGCCCGCCACCGAGTGATAGTAGCAGGGCCAGAAGGGGAGTCCCGACCTCCGTCGCCATCTCCAAAACGACATCGTACGGCAGGACGACGATGACCGACCAGGGATGCCCATCGACAGGCAGGTGGTACACGAGCTGCCGCGACCCATCCCGAGAACTCCGACCTTCGTAGGCCCAGCCCCCTGTGTCGCCATCTGCCTCAGCAAATCCCTCGACCACGTGCCAGTTGGTTAGCAGCAGGTCCGGATCGGGGTGGACGACGATGTGGTTTCCGGAGTCGACAATGAATGCCTCGCCACGATCGTGCGTCCATCTGAGCGCCGCCAGCGTCTGTTCCAGGACAGGATTCACATCCATGCGCGCGCGGCCAACCAGAGTGCCCAGGGACCCGATCGTTCCGTCCCCGCGAGTGCCCTGGACGGGAGCAACGAACGACATAATCGGGGCGCCTGTCCCAGAGCGGTGCACGGTGCTCATCTGGCTTGCGCCGGCATCCATCGCGCGTTGGACGAGAACTCTCTCCTGTGAGGTGAGAACCGGGTCGCCATCAGGAGGAGACGGGTACAGGGCGATGGGACGAAGCTGCTGATCGAAGAGCGCAAGCTGCTCGAAGAACGCGATGGTGCGAAGGTTGTGCTCAAGGCGAACCTCGGCAACGTCTGGGAGGTCTTCGGCAAACAAGTCGGGCTCTGCGAATGAGGCTAGCAGGCTCTGCCCAGTATGGAGGAAGAGCGGACCTTGTGCGGCAGCGCTGTGGGCGTCTCGCATCATGCCATCGACAGCCGACTCGGTGGCCACCCTAAGAGACGTTCTCGTGCTTACGAGAACGAGGAGCGAGACCATCACCGCGATCAACGGAAGGTAGAGCACCATCTGCCGGCGGAACAGACTACGGGCATGGGGAGGAACGTTACGCCCCACCCTCGTGGGCCGCACCCGTGGCGCCAAGACGTAGACTACTTGGAGGGCTACCCCGGCCACCGCACTCTGCAGTAGCAGGGGGCCGATGCTGACTGCCACCAAGCTGGCGGCATAGTCGACGCCCGCTAGTCCTGTCGTCCACACTCGTGTGAAACCGGCGATCAGAAGAACTGGCGTTGCCAGGACGGCTGCCAGGGGCAGGGCCACCAGCGGCTGCCGGAGCGCCGCGGAGAGGCGACCGCGATAGTCTTGCCGTAGGAACGAGCCGACGAGAAACGCGTGGATGACGAAGTAGAATGGTTCGAGGATGGTAGATGGAACCACCAAGGCGCGCGAGATGCCTGTCGCAAGACCAACAAGCATCGCCGGTCCCGGTCCGAGCCAGGCACCCGCGACCGCCGCTGGCAGCGCGCCGAGGAGCGGTGCGAGAGGGCGACTCGGTTCGAAGGGTATGCCTGGGGGAGGCAGGAGCCCCGTGAGGGCATAGCGCGGCGCCAGGAGATTGGCGGCGACGAACGGGGCGCAGAGCAAGAGAACAAAGAGCCCGGCGCGGCGCCACGTCAAGCGGGCGAAGTCGTTTCTGCAGTGGACCAAGAGTACAATGGATACGAGCCCGAAGAGACCCAGTACCGCGTACTCGGACACGGTCGGTGGCAGGAACGCCAGCTGGCCCCAAGGAGTCCAAAAATCAACTATGATACCCAGCCGCGTGCCCAAGTGGGAATCGGGGCGAACTAGAGCTAAAACCCATTATAGCACACCAATCAGAATCGCACAGGTTGGCCACGAGAGCCGACGCCTGTATAATCCCTGCTTGTACAACACATCTTGGGCAGTGGATAGGAACGGCACATGGAAAATCAACAGCTACTGATACTCGGAGTTGGGCTGGTGTTCTTGCTGGCAATCACCGTCTGGCCCCAGTGGCGGGCGCGTAGGCAGCGTGAGAAACAGAGGTCCGAACTTAGGGTTGGCGACGAAGTGATGACCGTAGGTGGCATCGTGGGCAGGATTGCGCAACTGGATACCGAGCAGGACCGCGCGAGCATTGAGATCGCTCCGGGAGTGGAGATGACGATTGCGGTCGCCGCCATCAGTCGTACGCTTGCGTCGGCCGAAGACTCATAGGTCAATCTCGGCGAAGGTGGGGGAATGCTGATCGAGGTCGCGGTCGGGAAGGTTGGCAAGTGGGCAACCAGCGAGAGCGGAGACACGCTGGAGATGATCGAGCGTCCCCACGGCGGGATTTCATTTGTGCTGGTGGACGGCCAACGTTCTGGGCGCGCCGCGAAGGCAATCAGCCGCATCGTGGCGCGCAAGACGATCTCTGAGCTGGGAGAAGGCGTTCGTGACGGGGCGGCCGCCCGCGCGGCCAACGACTATCTCTTCGCGTATCGGGGAGGGAAGGTGTCGGCCACGCTTGACATACTCTCAGTCGACCTGGACACAGGCACACTGGTCATTTCGCGCAACAGCCACTGTCCGATTATTCACGTGAGCTCGGGGTCAATTCTGAACCTGCTGGATGCGCCCTCTGAGCCCATCGGCGTGCATCGCGGTACGAAGCCCCAGATTACCGAGCTGCCACTGGTGCCAGGTACTACTGTCATCGTGTATACTGATGGGCTGGAAACAGCTGGGAGCCGGTCGACGCTGGTATTCGACGTGCCAGCGGCAGTGCGAGAGTTGTTGGAAGGCGGCTGCGCGAGCGCGAGGCAACTGGCGGACGGCCTGTTAGGCCGGGCCTTGGAGCTAGACCACGACCGTCCGCGCGACGATATGAGCGTGCTGGTCGTGCAAGTGAATGACCGGGCAAACGACGGTGTCCGGCGGATGGAACTGCTCCTGCCGCTCTCAAGCACCTGAAAGAACCAGGATTTGAGGGTCACCCAATGTGTCCGGCCAGTCGTCGCGTATCGACTCGCGAAGGACATCGCTCGCCCGGCTCCGGCCGTCAGCAAGACTGGGGAACCTGCCACCCGCCGGGGCCATTGGCCCTTGTCGGGTAATCGGGACTCGTCTGCGGGGGGCATGCTCGTCGCCGTTGTCGGGCCCTGCGCCTCGGGCAAGACATCTCTGGTCAGGGCGCTGCTGCGGCGAGGCTACCGCGCGCGCGAGGTTGCCCAAGAGCATTCCGTCGTACCCGACCTTTGGCGGAGGACCAGCGATCCAGATCTGCTCATCTACTTGGACGTCTCGCCATCCTCGGCGTGCCAACGCCAGAACCTCGCCTCTCCGGCAAGCTGGTGGCCCAAGGCGGCCCACCGATTGGCGCTGGCCAGGCAGAGTGCCGACCTATACATCCTGACGGACGAGCTATCGCCGCAGGAGGTCCTGGTCCGCTGCCTCACCTTCCTGGGAGCGGTCGCTGTGGATGCCTTGGATTCCAACGCGTGAGTTGCCGGATTTCGCTTCCAGGATATACTTGAGATACAGGAGATGTGCGAAGTCTGCGTTGACGCGAACATGCGTATGCGAGGGACGCGTCCGCCCGTACGTTGCTGAGGATTGGTCGTAATGGATTGGGCGAACATCATCGTCTGGCTCGTCGGCACTGTCATCGTAGTGCTGGGACCTATTATCCTGATTCATGAGCTGGGCCACTTCATCTCGGCCAAGCTGGCGGGTGTCCGAGTTGAGGAGTTCGGGCTAGGCTACCCACCGCGGCTCTTGAAGCTGTGGCGCGGTCGGGGCCACCTTGCCGTCGGAGAGACGCGCGTGGCGATCCCGAGGCGCTATCAGGCGCCACCCGGGGCCGACATCGGGTCGTGGGTGGACGTCGAAGCGCACCGGCGCGACGATGGTAGCTACGCGCTGCGCGATCTGACCCTGCTCAATCCCGAGGAGGACGAACTCACCGCGAGACGAGAGCAAGTGGGACGGGATCTGCACATTCGCGGCGAGCTATCCGACTTCGAGCCCGGGACTGTCTACAGCCTCAACCTGCTTCCGATGGGTGCTTTCGTGAGGATGATGGGTGAGGAAGACCCGGGCCATCCGCGCAGTTTGGCGGCACAGCCCAAGCGCCAGCGAGTCGCGGTGATGGCCTCCGGGGCTGCCCTGAATTTCGTTTTCGCGCTCGTGCTGCTGGTCGCGGCATACACGTCGGGAATACCTGAGAGGTGGCACGTGCAGGTCAACTCTGTGGAGCCCGGCACCGCGGCTGCTGAAGCCCTTCTGATGCCCGGGGACGTGATCGTTGCTGTCGACGGCGTTCCGCTCGAGGGCGGCGATGAGCAGTTCCGGTCGATCATCCTCGACTCGCCGGAACAGGAGCTTCAGCTCGCAGTCCGGCGCGACGACCTACAGATGACGTTGGTCGCGACGCCGCGCCGTGGCTCCGAGGGCAGCGGCTACCTCGGCGTGTACATGGAGCGCCGCCCCGATCCCGAGTCGATGGACCGCTATTCACTGCCCGAGGCGCTACAGTTGAGCATCCGTGATATCGGGGCTCTGGTCGCTCTCCCGTTCCAGATCCCACGCATGCTCGCTTCTGGCGAGGTCACACCGCAGGAAGTGCGCCCCAGCAGCATGGTTGGCATTAGCGGGTTCCTCGCTCTGTTTATGCAGCAAAGCCTGGCGTGGCGATGGGCCTTTCCAATCCTCCACACCGCCGGTCTGATCAGCCTTTCCTTGGGGATTACGAACCTGCTGCCGCTTCCCGCGCTGGACGGCGGGCGGATAATGTTCGTGGTTGTCGAGGCCCTGCGCGGTCGGCGCATTTCACCCGAGCGTGAGGCCATGGTGCACGTTGTCGGCCTGCTGATACTCATAGGTCTGATGGCGATCGTGATGATTCACGATGTAATCAACCCTGTGATCCCGTGGGCCTGGTTGCAAAGGTAGAATGACGAGTCCCACTGAGCAACTACTTGCGGCGCTCCGCGACTGCACCGATCTCCCTGCCCAGCTTCCGATCTACCAGTTGTCCGGCCTAGACCTGGCAGATGTTGGCCTCCTTGAGAAAGCCTGGCCGCGCATGGCAACAAGTGTCCGGTGCCAGGTGGTATCGCGCTTGGTCGAGCTGGCCGGCTTGGACCTTGAAATGGACTTCGGCGCAGTCTACCGGATCGGGCTCGAGGACGAGGATCCGGAGGTGCGCAGAGTGGCGGTAGAGGGCCTGTGGGAGGACGAGGACGTGCGCCTCGTACCTCGCTTGGTCTCCCGGCTGCTCGAGGACGAGGCGCCGGCAGTGAGGGCGGCTTCCGCGGCTTCGCTGGGTCGTTTCGTCCTCCTCGGCGAACTCGGGAAGATCCGACCGGGTCCGTACGCTCTTGCGTACCAAGCTCTGCTCCGCTCCTGCCGTACTGAGACCGATCGCGACGTACGGCGGAGGGCGCTGGAATCACTTGCGTACGCGAGCAGCGAGGAGGTTGCGGCGCTGATCGGCGAGGCCTATTCCTCGCCAGACGAGAAAATGCGCGTTAGCGCCGTCGTCGCTATGGGGCGGAGCGCTCACGATAAGTGGTGCGATCAGGTCCGGCAGGAGTTGTTCAGTCCGAACCCGGAGCTGCGGTTCGAAGGCGTTCGGGCGTGTGGGGAGCTGACGCTCAGCGATGCTGTACCGGACCTGGAGGAGCTGGTCGACGACGTTGATCGCGAGGTCCGAGAAGCGGCCCTGTGGTCGCTGGGCCAGATCGGGGGTGACAGAGCTCTCAGGATTGTACAGCGCTGCTGTTTGTCGGAGGATGAGGCCATACGAGGCGCCGCCGAATCCGCATTGGCTGAACTTGAATTCCTGCAAGGCGAGTTGCCGGAGCTTATTGGCAGGCTGCCCCCGGAGTCTGGGTGACAGGCAAGGACCAGAGCTTGATTGCCCCGACGAAGCGTATCCAAGCGCGTGGCGCAGGCAGTGCAGACAGGCGAGTCCGAGGCACGCGCGGTTGTCCGTCCCCAGAGCGAAGCCCTGGGGCGCCACTTTGGGGCGTCGCGCCCCACCCCGTTGCCTGCGTGGCCAGCGGGCACACCGACGTGCCTTCGATCCGCACACCCTCAGATCAATGAGTGGGCCGGTGAGGGCGTCTCGACGCGAGTGAGCAACGGTGCTAGATGACGACCAGCGCGGCGCCCCTGTACCTGGGGCTGCTGGAGGGGGGCGGACTGAAGCGGCGCGTGCAGGCTGCCTACGACCTACTCCATTCGTGCGATCTCTGTGGCCGGGGGTGTGCCGTGGATCGCTGGCAGGAGCTGGGTGCCTGCCACACGGGAGTCCGGGCTGTGGTGTCCAGCTATGGACCGCACTTCGGCGAGGAGGATCCTCTGCGCGGTTCGCGCGGCTCGGGCACTATCTTCTTCGGCTGGTGCAACTTGAGCTGTCGCTACTGCCAGAACCATGACATCAGTCAGCGTGGCAATGGGACCGAGGTTGAACCTGAGGACCTGGCCCGTATGATGCTCTCTCTGCAGGCGCAGGGCTGCCACAACGTGAATCTTGTGTCTCCCACCCACGTTGTCCCACAGATTCTGGCAGCTACGCTCATTGCCGCCCACGCTGGATTGAGGCTTCCCCTTGTCTACAACACGGGAGGATACGACTCGCCTGCCACGCTCGCGCTGCTTGAATCCGTTGTCGACGTGTATATGCCGGATATGAAGTACGCTGATGCCAGCGTCGCCCTCCAATTTTCCGGCGTGCAAGACTATCCTGCTGTCAACCAGGCTGCTGTGAGCGAAATGCACCGCCAGGTCGGCGACCTCGTGCTCGACGAGGAAGGCGTGGCCCAGCGAGGGCTCCTCGTTCGTCATCTAGTGCTCCCGTGCGATCTGGCGGGCACAGAGACGGTTGCCCGCTTCCTGGCGGAGCGCATCTCTCGTAACACGTACATCAATGTGATGGACCAGTACCGTCCCTGCCATGAGGCAGGTCAACTGCCTCCGCTGGACCGTCCGATCACGCGCGGTGAGTGGCAGCGTGCACTGGACGCAGTCGGGGAGGCAGGCTTGTCACGTCTCGACCAGCGCAGGCCTCTCACGTGGGAGCGCCTCTAGAGGGCTGGTGAAGCTAACCACGATGGGAGCTGACAGTGGCACGAGACCGGGGCGATGATGAGATGAGCGACCGATCGACGCCAGAGGCCCGCCTTCGCGCGGTCGCTTTCGGGCGGGTCCAGGGTGTCAACTACCGCTACTACGCCATCCGTGCTGCGAGGCAGCTTGGGCTCACCGGGTGGGTCGACAATCGCCGGGATGGTGCCGTCGAGACTGTGGCAGAGGGAGACCGCCAGTATCTTGCGAGGTTCAAGGCGTCCATGGCGCGCGGGTCCCCAGCGTCGACGGTGGATCGGATAGAGGCTAGTTGGGACGAGCTGCCCACCGGGGAGTTCACAACCTACAGCGTGCGCTACCTATGAAGAGCAACTCGGAGCGACTGGCGTGGGTGGTCTTGCTCGCGTCCTTCGCTGTTTGTCTGACAACGGCAGTTACTGTGCCGGTTGCCGCCCGCACGTTCGTGGTTCGGGCAACCGAGCGACACCGTGTGTCACTGGAGGTGCAAAGGGGCCCACTGCGTGTCACTCTGGCGGGACGGGGCATGCCGGTCGCCGTTGCCGAAAACCGGGAGGACCTGCCTGAGGGTACCGTCGTGGCCACAGACTCGACGGCAGGCCAGCTCGTATTCCGGGCACCGCAGGCGGATTCGTTGGTCCTGGCGCGGGTACAGCTCTATGACAACACCGAGGTCGTCCTGGCTCGCGCGAGGTCTCCGCGTTATGCCGCCAGCGATTTACCGCATAGCGTCGCCCTAGAGGTGAACGAGGGGCGTGTACGGATCGGAGTCAGTGGCGACGAGTCGTCGGAGACTCAGGTCGAGGTGCGGACACCTCACGGCGTGGCCTACCTGACTGAGGGAAGCTATGAGGTGAAGGTCAATGGACAGACTATGGAAGTCACAGTCCGCACAGGAACCGCCTCCGTCGCTGACGGATCCGGCAGCCTAGCCCTCGGGCCGGCTGAACGTGGTATCGTGAACGACGGTGGCATCCAGGGGCCATTGCCCGGAGCGCGCAACCTTGTCTTGAACGGGGATTTCCAGGATCCGCTCGAACCAGCCTGGGCGGTCTACGACACACAGACCGACCCCGAGCAGCCGCGCGCGCGAGCGGAGACCGCAAGCGACCAGGGTCGGGAAGTCGTCGACCTCGTCCGGGACGGGATCAACCACGCCGAGGTGGGCATCGTACAGGAAATCAGCTACGATATCCGTGACTTCACGCTGCTGGAGCTCCATTTGGCCGTCAGGAGCGATTCGCAGAACATTGCGGGGTTCGGCGGCTGCGGCTTTCTCAGCTCCGAGTGCCCAGTCATCGTTGTGTTGGAGTTCAAGGACACGCTTGGCACCGACCGCGAGTGGCGCCACGGCTGCTACACTGGTGAGCCAGCAGAGGGGTGGCCTCTTTACCCCTGGACCGAACAGATCTCCGCCGGGGTGTGGCGGACGTACGATTCCGGCAACCTTATGGAGCAGTTGGCCGATACGCCGCCCGCCGTGATACAGCGGCTCACGATCTACGCCTCTGGTCACAGCTTCGATGCGACGGTCACTGAGGTCGAACTGCTGGCCCAGGAGTAGGGCCGGACCGCGTGGTCGGGCGCGAGGCGAACTCTAGTCGAATCCCAGCCCGCGCTCGCGCAGACTAACGAACCGCTGCAGCCCGATCACCAGATGATCCAGAACCTCGATGTTCAGAAGCCCGCCCGCGGCGACAAGCTGGCGCGTCACAGCCACGTCCTCAGGAGACGGTGTCGGGTCACCAGACGGATGATTGTGGGCCACGATGAGCGCCGCGCAGTTCCTTCTCACAGCTTCGCGAAAGACTTCGGCAACTCGGATGTAGGATGTGTTAAGGCTCCCGACATAGACGGTCTCCATGCTGAGAACCCGGTTGCGGGTGTCGAGGAGCACCACTCGGAAGTGCTCTTGGTCCAGGTGTCCCATTTCCGCAAGGAGCAGCTGGGCGACATCCGTCGGCGAGCGCACGACCAGCCGTTCTTCGGGTGACGCGAGGAGCAGCCGCCGTCCGAGCTCGAGAGCGGCCTTGATCTGCGCTGTCTTGGCCGGCCCCATCCCTTTCTCCGCCTGAAGCTCTGTCATGCCGGTGCGCGCCAAGCCAGGAAGCCCCCCGTGCTTGGAGAGCAGCCGCGTCGCCATGCTCAGCACGTTTTCGCCGCCGACGCCGGTTCGGAGTATGATCGCCAGTAGCTCCGCAGTGGATAGAGCTCCCTCGCCTGCCTGCGCCAGTCGCTCCCGCGGCCGAAGATCGTGTGGCAGGTCCTTCATCATAGGATGGTACGTGGTGCGCTCTTCTTTGCTCACGTTGCACACTATACTCCTCCCTGCCGGAGGGTGTCAAGTGCCCCGCAATCTCGGCCGCTCTTCTGATTCCAGGCGCCCCGGTAAGAGCCGACTCTCAGCCTGTCCGCCGGCGGATTGTCGGTGACCGCATCGGTGATATAATCGACCTGGTCTCAAGTGACCATGATACTGGTAACGAATGCCACTACCTTTGTTGGGCGAGCAATCGTGTACCGGCTTGTCGCCGACGGGCGGGCCGTGAGATGTCTCGTCCAACCGTCGCCGCGACAGCTTTCTCTCCCTACTGGAGTCCCTTTCTCTGTCGCGTCAGGCCAGATACACGACGTGCCGGCAGTGCGAGCTGCCCTACAGGACGTGACCGCTGCTGTCCATTTGCTTGGTGAGGAGACCCTGCGTGGCGAGCAGGCTCTGGAGAAACACCCCGAAGATACAGCCAACCTGCTCAGGGCCATGGAGCAGGCTGACGTCTCTCGTATCATCTACATCAGTCGGCTCGGGGCGGATTCTGCGTCCGCGTAGGCTGTGTGCCGCGTCCGGGGCGGGAGCGGGAGGAGAGCGGGAGCGCACGGGGCAACCAGCGCCAACGCGTTGGTGAAAGCAGCCTCGGCACCGTACGTGACGGCAGGCTGAATGACGGTGTAATCAAGCCCGCTCTGGGTCACGAGCCTCTC
>JAUVSX010000131.1 GCA_030596915.1 Chloroflexota bacterium
CACACCGGTTCCGGGCCAGCCTGCTACCGTCAGCTCCTCCGCTACCGCATCCCCCACTGCCCTCACCGCCCCGAGCGAGCCGACAGATGTTCCGGTCGACACAGCCTCTCCCACGCCTGAGCCCCCGCTGGCGGCCCTGGTCAACGGGCAGCCTATCTATCTTACCGAGTACGATCAGGCGCTAGGTCAGTACGAGGCGGACCTGCGGGCGCGCGGCATCGATCCAGAGAGTTCGGAAGGAAAGGAGGATCTGGCCTACGCTCGCCCCTGGATCCTCAACGTGATGATCGAACAGAGCCTGACCGAGCAGGCAGCGGCAGCGGCCGGTATCGTCGTCACTGACGAGGAGGTCGATGCCTACATGGCCGACCTTGTGGCCGAGTACGGTGGTGAGGAGGACTTCCGGTCCAAGCTGGCCGAGATGGGCGATACGTACGAGAGCGCGTGGGAGAAGACACGGTCTGGTCTCATCGGGATGGCGATAATGGCTCGGATCAGCGAGGGCGTGCCAACCGCGACCGAGCACGTCCACGCCCGGCACATCCTGGTCGATACAGAGCAAGAGGCGCAGAGCCTGCTCGATCAGCTAAAGTCGGGCGCCGACTTCGTTTCGCTTGCCAAAGCGTATTCTCAGGATTCCAGCACGAAGGAAACCGGCGGCGACCTGGGCTTCTTTCCCCGTGGCATTCTGGTCGCCCCCGAGGTTGAGGAGGTCGCTTTCTCGCTGCAGCCTGGCGAAATCAGCGGCGTCGTCGCGAGCGCGCTGGGCTATCATATCGTACAGGTCGTCGAGACCGATCCGGCTGGGGAGGTTAGCCAGGAGAACCTGCGCCTGCTTCAGGATCAAGCCGTGCAGAAATGGATCGAGGAGCTGTGGGCTGATGCCGAGATCGAATGGTTCGTTGAGACTACTCCTTGAGATACAGATGCGATGCCTCACGAAGTGCATCGCTTGTCAATAGTGCCCTCAGCCACCTGGCGTCTCAGCCTTGCTGCACAGCAGCTCCTCTGTACCCTCCGGCTGATGCAAATGAACCGTTGGGCCGCATCCTGCGTGTGCGCTGAGGGCCGGAAGTCACCGGGCGGCAGGTTCTCCGATTCGTAGCGCCAGGATTCGCGTGTGGGCACTCTCTTTCTCGTCAGCACCCCTATCGGGAACCTGGAGGACATCACCCTCCGCGCTCTGCGCATCCTCGAGGAAGTGTCGTTGGTGGCGGCCGAGGATACGCGCCGAGCGGCCATCCTAGCTGCCAGGCACAAGATCAGCACGCCAATCACCAGCTACTTCGAGGGCAACAAGCTGACGAAGCTGGAGACGCTCCTCGATGCGTTGCGGGCGGGCGACGTAGCTTTGATCTCGGAGGCCGGCACCCCAGGCCTGTCAGACCCGGGATACGAGCTAGTCCTGGCTGCCATTGAGCGCGGGTTCCCGGTCGTGCCTATCCCGGGCCCCTCCGCGCCGATCACCGCCCTGGTCGTCTCTGGCCTGCCTAGCGACAGTTTCGTCTATCTGGGCTTTCTGCCTCGGCGCCGCAAGAATCGGTCCCGGTTCTTGAGCGAGGTGGCGGGCGAGAGGCGCACGCTTATTGTCTTCGAGGCCCCTCACCGGCTGCGCGAGAGCCTGGCGGACGTCGAGGCCGAGCTCGGTGACCGGCAAATCGCCATCTGCCGGGAGCTGACGAAGCTGCATGAGGAGGTTCTGCGGGGAAGCGTCTCGGAAGCGCGAGCTCATTTCCGAGACGTCGAGCCCAGGGGTGAGTTCACGCTGGTGATCGGCGGTGTGTCTACTGAGCTGGTGAAGTGGGAGAGCGAGGAGACGCGAAAGGCTCTCGATGAGCTGCTGGCGCAGGGTGTATCCCGCCCGGAGGCAGCGCGGCGACTTGCCGCCGTCTCCGGCTGGCGTCGCGGCGACATCTACAAGCTCGGCCTGGGATCGGAGTGATGCTCGAACTATCGCCCGAAGAGCAATCGATGCTGGGCGGAGATGTGGGCCCGGGCGTTCGAAAGGCGATGGAGATCGTCGTCGCCCTGGGTCGCATCTACGGTGCGCGGCAACTGGTTCCGGTGGAGTCGGTGCAGGTGGCTGGCGTCAGCTACCGCAACCTGGGTGAGGCTGGCCTGGAGTTCCTGCGGGATTGGAGCAGCCAGGGCGCGCTAGTGCGGGTTCCGACGACGCTGAATCCCGCTGGAGTCGATTTGGAGGCCTGGCGCGACCTCGGGTTCTCCGAGACGTTCGCCAGTCGTCAATCGGCTGTGATCGATGCGTACCGGCGGTTTGGCGTGAGCACCACGTGTACCTGCACGCCCTACCTCGTGGGCAACGTCCCGGGTCAGGGGGAGCATGTGGCCTGGGCGGAATCGTCGGCGGTGAGCTACGCGAATTCGGTGCTGGGTGCACGCACGAACCGGGAGGGTGGGCCCAGCGCGCTGGCTGCCGCAATCAGCGGCCGGACCGCTGCCTTCGGGCTGCACCTGGATGAAAACCGACGTGCCACGCTGCGTGTGATCGTCAAGTGTCAGGTGCGGACGTTTTCTGACCTGGGAGCACTTGGGTACCTGGCTGGGAAGGCAGCGCGCAACCGTGTGCCGATCTTCGTGGGGCTGGATGTGCCACGCGGCGTTGGCGGGCTGAAGGCGTTGGGCGCAAGCCTCGCTGCTAGCGGCTCGGTGGCGCTGTATCACGTGGCGGGTGTGACGCCGGAGGCTGACGAGCCAGGGCTGCTCGTGGCGGATCACGACACGCTGGTCATCGATGACCTGAAGCCAGCCTATGAAGCCCTGGGCTGCCACGATCGTGAGATCGATCTTGTATGGATCGGCTGTCCGCACGCGAGCATCGAGGAGATTGAGGAGACGCTGCGCCTTCTTGCCGGCCGACCCGTTCGGTCGGCACTGTGGATCACGACGTCGCGCGACGTGAGGGACCAGGCTGCTTCGGCGGGTTTGGTGGCGGCAGTTGAGACGGCGGGGGGCCGGGTTGTCGCGGATATGTGTGTGGCGATTGCTCCGATGCAGGAACTGAGCTATCGTGTCGTGGCGACCCCTTCAGCGAAGGGCGCCATCTATGCACGATCTCACGCGGGACTTCGAGTGCGCTACGGGACTGTTGATCAATGTATCGAGTCAGCCGTGGCCGGAGTTTGGCCCTGAGGACGCAACGGCTGTATAATCGTGTCAGCCTCTGCTAGGAGCTGCCGGGACCCCGGCCTATGACGCCGATTCTGAGTGAGAACGCACTCGAGTTCGTCAGCCATAGCGCGGTCCAAACGCGTCGCCTGGGGGCGCGCCTCGGCGCACTCCTGCAAGGGGGCGATCTGATATGCCTGGAGGGAGTGCTGGGCTCGGGGAAGACCTGCCTTGCGCAAGGTATCGGTCGGGGCTGGGGCGTGATGCAGACGCTGGTTAGCCCGTCATACGTGCTCGTCCGCGAGTATGCCGGACTTTCGGACGATGCGACGCTCTATCACGTCGACCTCTACCGCGTCAGTGGGGTCGGGGAGGCCATTGATATCGGGCTTGACGAGTTGCTCGGCGTTGAGAACGCGGTTGCTGTCGTCGAGTGGGCCGACCGCGCTCGCACGCTGATGCCCCCGGACCATCTGTGGATCAGGTTGGAGTACATCGATAGCACGCGGCGCATGCTATTCTTCAAGGCCGAGGGCGATCGCCACCTGGATCTGTTACTGGAGTTCCGCCGGGCGGCGTTCGGGGTCTAGGCGCGATGTTGCTCGCAATCGACACCTCAACGAAACACATTAGTCTGGCGCTTCACGACGGTCTTGAGCTGCGCGTCGAGCATAGCTGGGAGTCGCCGCGCAGGCACACTGTCGACCTGGTGCCCCGGATCGTGGCTGCGATGGCCCAACTCGAGCTCGGGACTGATCACCTGAGCGGCGTAGCAGTTGGTCTGGGACCGGGATCCTTCACCGGTCTGCGAGCAGGCATGTCGGTGGCCAAAGGGTTGGTGCTCGCGCGAGGTCTCCCCATGGTCGGCGTGCCTACGCTCGATATCGTTGCTGCGGCTCAGTGGCCAGACGACAGGCCGCTGGTTGCGGTGCTGCAGGCTGGGCGTGGCCGTATCTGTGTCTCGCAGTATTGTTGGTCGGATGAAGGGTGGGTGGCTCACGATGGACCCCGCCTGACGACGTGGCCGAAGCTCGTGGCGGGCCTGGCGTCGCCGACATTGTTCTGTGGCGAGATAGAGCGCCAGGGAGCCGAAATGCTTGCCTCGGAAGGCCAAATGGCCGTGGTGCTGTCGGGAGCGATGCGTCTGCGTCGGGCAGGATTTCTAGCCGAGCTGGCTTGGCGGCGCATCAAGCGTCGTGAGTTCGACGACCCAGCCACTCTGACACCTATCTACCTGAAACACCCCGCGTGATGCAGCAGCCATTCACCATAAGACCAATGGCGCCTGCCGATGTCTCGGCGGTGACCACGATTGATAGACTGTCCTTCCCGACGCCCTGGCCGGCGTCGTCCTATCTGTACGAGCTCCTGGAGAGTTCCCGCTCCTTCTACCGCGTACTGGTCAAGTCGTCAGAAGACGGAGACGATCACACTCGACGCAGATGGTATCGGTGGATACGCGGCGCGCTTGATACTTGGGACACGGGCAACGTCGCAGGATACGTCGGCTTTCGGATCTACAGGCATGAGGCTCATATCAGCACGATCGCCATACACCCCAACTGGCGCGGGAGAGGACTGGGAGAGCTGCTGCTCCTGGAGACAATCGAGGCAGCTCTCGGGCTGGGCGCCCATCGCGTGACACTGGAGGTGCGCCCATCCAATCACGTGGCGCACAAGCTCTACCGGAAGTACGGTTTCGGGTTCTCGGGCATGCGCAAGGGCTACTACCGTGATGGCGAGGACGGTTGGCTGATGGCGGTCGGCGTTGGTGGTAATGGGTACCGCGAGCGTCTGAAGGAGCTTCGCCTGGCAATGGACAGCCGGCTGCTCGACGAGCGCATTTGTGTTGGACGGGAGCCCAGCGACGCACTATAATCCTGGGCGGCATCGATATCTGTTCGCGTTTGGTGCAGTATCGCTGGAGGAGACAAGCCACACGCAGGGTGGGCCGGCGCTTGTGCGGCGCGATCTTGTGGTGGAGATCGAAACAGCTACGGCTGAGCGCTCTCGTGCGCAGCACAGGCGTGCGCAGCACAGGCGTGCGCAGCACAGGCGTGCGCAGCACAGGCGTGCGCAGCCTGGTCGCGAGATCGAGGCTAGCACATAGAAGGGAGATGCAGCGTGTCGGATTTGGAGGGCCTGGCTAGGGAAGTTGCGCTATGCACTGGTTGCCCGTTGCACCATGGACGGACGAAGGCCGTGCCCGGCGAGGGACCACCAGATGCTCAGATCATGTTCATAGGCGAAGCGCCGGGCTTCCACGAAGACCAGCAAGGACGCCCGTTCGTGGGGGCGGCAGGGCGATTCCTTGAGGAGCTTCTCGCCAGCATCGACCTGACACGTGACGATGTGTTTATCGCCAACGTGATCAAGTGCCGCCCGCCGGGCAACCGCGACCCGCTGCCTGACGAGATCGAGGCGTGCCGGCCATTCCTCGACCGGCAGATCGACCTGATCAGCCCCAAGCTCGTCGTCACGCTGGGCCGCTTCTCAATGGCCCGGGCCTTCCCCAACGCCCGCATCTCCCGTATACACGGTAGCCCGCGCAAGATCAACGGGGTTCTTTACTATCCCATGTACCACCCGGCGGCAGCCTTGCACCAGCCGAGCCTCCGGCGGGTCATCGCAGAGGATATGGAGCGGATTCCCGAGCTGATCGAGCAGATAGAGCAGATTGATGAGTCCCCACCACCCATGGAGGCGGAGCAACTGAGGCTGTTCTGACGTCACAGAACCCAGTTGTCCTGGGTCTGGCGAAACGGTGGCGTTGAGACCAATGCGTATTGGCGGCGTGAAGTGATCCGGTTCATCTCTATAGTGGTGCTCACGTTTGCGCTGGGGCTTGTGGTGCTTGGCGCCATTACCACGTGGCTGGAGCAGGGGCGGAGGCGCTATCAAGGGATCGCCCTGGTTGTCGTAGGGTTGCTTGTGGGCGCCGCTTATGGTTTCCTTGGGAGCCGTTTCTCGGTGGCGGTCTTCCGGCGCCTGATTGTGCTCGTGGACCTGCCGGCGCTTATGATCACCGCCTTCACGTACACGGCGGGCGTCGGCGTGGGCGTCGCACTTGCTGCTGGCCTCTTCCTCTGGGCCACGGGGCGCTTCCGCGACCGGGTTGAGCGGACTATCGCGGCGCTTGTACTCCTCGGGGTCCTGGTGGCCCTCGTTGCGACCTTCCTTGCCGTCGCCCTCAGCGCGCCGTAGCACCTTGGTGATTGGGCAACTGGGCGACTGGACACCTGGGTCATCAGTAGCCCAGGGCACCAGTCAGTGCCTCATCGGTGGCAGCCCCCCTCGGCATTCCGCTGGTGTGAATTGATTCCAGTCAGCGTCCCGGCTACGCACCCTCCTCTGGAATCGCGAGGACTGGCAGCCAACGACGGGCTGCCAGTCCTATGTGTTGCTGACTCGCTGACTCGCCCTACTTCCCTGGGCACTGCCTCGCTACATCCGGATCGATATTCTTGTCGCCGTAGACCTTGTCGAAGTGCGCGCTGAAGTCGGCCGCTAGTTTGCGCGATCTGGCATCGAACGCGTCCTTGTTGGCCCACGTGTTCCTTGGAGCCAGTATCTCTGAAGGGACGCCAGGGCATCGCTTCGGAACCAGGAAGTGGAACAGCGGGTCCGCGTCGTACTCGACCTCCTCGAGGTGTCCGGAGAGCGCGGCGTTGACAACCTCCCGCGTGACGGCTATGTCCATGCGCGAGCCGACGCCGAATGGCCCACTACTCCACCCGGTGTTGACCAGGTAGACGTTGGCGCCGTGCCGTTTCAGGTGCTCGCCAAGCATGCCCGCGTATACGTCAGGGTTCCGAGGCATGAAGGGACCTGCGAAGAAGCGGTTGAAGTCCGGCACCGGGTCAACGATGCCCACCTCTGTGCCCGCCAGCTTGCTCGTGTATCCCATAAGGAACCACAGCATCGCCTGCTCAGGCGACAGCTTGGCGACTGGAGGTAGCACGCCGTTGGCGTCCGCAGTCAAGAACAAGATTGTCTTGGGATGGCCGCTCGTCGCGCTTAGCTTCACGTTGCTCAAGAACTTGAGCGGGTATGAGGCACGCGAATTGGGCGTGTAGCGGTCGTCGTCCACATCGAACGTGCCCCACGGGTACATCATACAGTTCTCGACGATGGCGCCGTGGTTCAGGATGTCGTCTTCGTGGAAGACGGCGTTCCAGATCTGCGGCTCCTTGTCCTGGCGCAGGTGAATCAGCTTGGCGTAGCAGCCATTCTCGAAGTTGGCGATGCCGTTGTCGCTCCAACCGTGCTCGTCGTCGCCGAGAAGCGCGCGCCGAGGATCCGCCGAGAGCGTCGTCTTGCCCGTGCCCGAGAGACCCAGGAGCAGAGCGCAGTCGCCATCGGGGCCTTCGTTGGCCGAGCCGTGGATGGGGAAGACGCCCTCAGCGGGCAGCAAGCAGTTCATCACGGTGAAGATCGACTTCTTGACGCTGCCGCCGCAGGCCGACCCGCATACGACGCACAGCCGGCGGTGAAAGTCCATCGCCACGGCGATGACGGATGTCTCGCCATTGGGCAACCTGCGCAGCCGGCCTTCGTACCTCGATGGTTCCAGCTTGTCGTACGGCACCGAGAGCAGAATGA
>JAUVSX010000423.1 GCA_030596915.1 Chloroflexota bacterium
AAGGTGCTCCCTCGGCCCACTTCGCTTTCAACATAGATGCGCCCGCCGTGCGCCCGTACGAGCTGGCGCGCGATGGCTAGGCCCAAGCCGCTTCCGGTACCGCCGATGCGGGTGCGCGCCCGATCGCCCCGCCAGAAGCGGTCGAAGACGAACGGAAGATCCGCCTCGGTGATGCCCTCGCCTGTGTCGCGTACCGAGATGCGCACGACCTCGGGGATGGGCTCTGCCCACAGGTTGATGGCGCCGCCCGACGGCGTGTGCCGCACCGCATTCGCGAGCAGGTTGCCCAACACCTGGGTCAACCGTCCGACGTCCGCGACGACTGTGATTGCCGCGGCGTCTTCCTCGACCTGCTCCTTCTGGGAACTCGAGGGGCCTGGGACGCCAGACTCGAGCGGGGGCTCGACGCGCAGGTCGATACCCGCCGCCTCTGCCTGGCCGCTGAAGGTAGTCGCCACGTCGGTCAGCAGCTCAGCGACACCGACCGCCTCCAGCTCGAGAGGCAGTTGGCCCGCCTCGGCCAGTGAGAGCGTGCGGAGATCGTCCACCAATCGCGAGAGCAGACGGGTCTCGTCGAGCGTCGCCTCAATGTGGTCGTCCGTCGGGGAGTACACGCCGTCGAGGAGACCCTCCAGGTTCCCTTGGATGATCTGGAGCGGAGTACGCAGCTCGTGGGCCACGTCGGCACTGAGGTTGCGACGACGCTGATCGGCGCGCTCGAGCTCCGCGGCCATACGGTTGAAGGACCCGGCCAGTCGAGCGAACGCGTCAGGCCCGTGCCTCGGTTCCGGCACTCGTGCGCTCAGGTCGCCGTCGGCAACGGCATCGGCCGCGGCCATCACGTCGGCGATGGGCGTCGTGACACCCCGGAATGCCCAAAGTGCGATCGCGCCGGCGAGAAGGGGCAACGCCAGTGCCAGGCCGCAGCCTAGTCCCGACACCGCCAGCGCCGTGGGACCCCCTGCCCTCGCGATCCGGCTGAGCACAAAGACCAGGGCTGCCACACCCCCCACGACGAGCAGCGCCACGAGGCCGAACACACCCATGAAGCGAGCGAAGAGGGGTCCACGCCGGTCCCGCCACCGTTGGTGCGGCCTGCGGAACCGGTGGGGGCCGGGCGGGCCCCACAGTGGCCGGTGTCGGTGGACGTGTTTTCGCCATTCCGTCCCCGCCCGGCGCTCGTCGTGGGTATGGTCCTCCGGCGTCCTCACGTCACATCTCGTCCGTGAACCGGTATCCGATGCCGTACACGGTAAGCACGTAGCGGGGCTCAGCCGGGTCGGGCTCAAGCTTGCGACGCAGGTTCTTGACGTGGGCGTCGATGCTGCGATCATACCCATCGTAGGCGACGCCGTGCAACCGGTCGAGCAACTGCGCCCGAGAGAAGGCCTGCCCCGGGTGCTGGGCCAGGGTCGCCAGCAGGTCGAACTCAGTCCGCGTGAGGTGCAGCGGCTCTCGATTCCGGCTGACCCGGTGGCCCCGCAGGTCGATCTCGAGGTCACCCACGCGGATCAGGCCTCGCACGTGGACGCCACCACGCACGCGACGTAGGACGGCCCGAACACGAGCGACCAACTCGCGTGGCGAGAACGGCTTGGAGATGTAGTCATCGGCCCCGAGCTCCAGCCCAACGAGCCTGTCCGTCTCGTGCACCCGCGCCGTGAGCATGATGATCGGCACGTCCGACTCGCGCCGCAGGACGCGGCAAACGTCCAGCCCGTCCATTCCCGGCAGGTTCAAATCCAGCACGATCAGGTCCGGGCGCTGGCGGCGAGCTACGGACAGCGCCGTCTGGCCGTCAGCGGCAGTGAGCACACGAAACCCGCTCCTCTCCAGGTAGTCGCGCGCCTGCCTGACAATCTTGGGTTCGTCGTCGACGACGAGGATTGTACCGTTCATCAGTTGGTCCGTTGCCGGCCACTATATACCGGTGACTCAGAGAGAGCAACTTTCGCTACGCGGTAGTCCTCCGGTACTGAGTGATCCTGCCGTTGGCAGCGATGCGGTTGAACAGCTCGGGCGGCGGCTGTATGCGTCCCTCGACAGCGAGTATGCCCTCGGGCTTGAGCATGCGGTGCGTCTCTCGCAGGATGCGGTCTATCTCCTCGGACTTGACCCCGGCGGGGGCGTGGAAGCCGAACAGGAAGACCAGATCGAACCGGTTCCCGGGCAGTCCTGTCTCGGCTGCGTCGCCTAGCACTGCTTCAGCGTTGGTCACGCCCGCATCAGCGAGCTTCTGCCGCACCCTGTTGACTGCGGCAGGGCTGATATCCAGTGCGCAGACGCTTCCATTCGTGCCCACCACTCTTGCAGCGGGCACCGTGAAGAAACCCGGCCCGCACCCAACCTCAAGTATCCGTTGGCCTTCCCTTAGGCCAGCGGCGTGCAGGGACTTGTACGGGTCCCTGAACACGCCATACAGTGTCTCGTGGACCAAGGACATCAACCGGAAATGCACACGGTCTGTTAGTGACATCGTTCCCCCCCTCGACGCTCCGTCGCATCGTCACCTCGACGCCTTCTCATAGCGGCCTGCGCGCCGCGCAACTCTTCCAGCCTGGATATCGCCACGGCTGAGCAACGCTCTGAGGTGATGGCGGCGCCCCGTTGGCACCCGCCATCACCTCTGGGCTGTTCGCAAACCGGACCTACCGATCCTCTGGCTCGCCGCCGGTCGACGCCTCCTCGTCAGGGGCGGCGGCTTCCGTTGGCGGGCCTTCCGCCGGCCACGCATCTGGACCACACGGGGGACCCCACCACCTGGGCGGCATCGGTCCGTGGAAGCGATGGCTGTGCCAGCTCCCGTGGGGTGCGCCCCAGGGGCCGTGCGGCGCTATGCTCTTCCAGGCAAACAGGCGCATAACCGCGCCGAATGCCATCAAGAGCAACAGAAGCACGCCTGCGCCCACAAGGCACCGCCCCGGCCCGAACCCGGAATAGACGCCCCTGTGTCCAAGCTGCGCGTGCCCGAACGGGACCACTTCGCCCTCGACGGCTAGTTGCGCGGCGTGGTACCCTTGCGACCACGCCACCCGGTAGACGGCGAATCCGCCCACAATCACGAGCCCGACGAGGGCCAAGACCGCCAAGACCTTCAGAAGAACCCAAGGCCATTTCCTTTGCATCACGTCACCTCCTGAGATTGCTAGAAGACGAGCGGCGTCCCCACCCAGAGATAGGCCCACAAACCAGTCACTGCGAGCGACAGTGCGATTGTGATAGCGACCCGTATGATCCCGCTTGCCAGTGCCTGCGACGTTGTCGCCATCGTGCGACGCATGGCCTCACCTCCGGTGCGCGCCCCGTCTTCGCTCTCCGGAGCAGCACCCTGCTGCCCCGTCTTTGAACTCACCCCAACTATCTCACACCTGTGTGAAGGAAGTATGAAGATGTATGGGCGGTCTTGTGAACTGGCTCCTGCCGCGCCCCCTTCGTGGAGGGAGGGGCCGCTTGCTGCGCGACCGGTCGGGATGGGGGTGGATGACGCGGAGTTCGTCGGCGACAGGGACGCCCGTCACCTCAACGGGCGTCTTCCCCTGCGAGCACATGGCCACACGGCGGAAGGCGCGTCGCACCGCCAGTGTTCGGCTCCCCTTCTCCCCTTGTGGGAGAAGGGGTTGGGGGATGAGGGGTTCACGGCCATCCAGGCCGCCCCCGCCGA
>JAUVSX010000422.1 GCA_030596915.1 Chloroflexota bacterium
CACGCTGATGGGGAAACCCACCAACGACGCGGCAGCAAGGATGAGAAACACCCTCAACACCCCGCCGCGCCCTTTGCCACCGTCGTCAATCGATGTCACTGTGGCTGCCCCCCGTCAAGACCGGCTGCCCGTCGTCACCTATCCTACACCCAACCAGCGGTCAGATCAAGTCGGCAAACGCCGTGGTATGCGGGCGTTCTTGCCATAGGGCGGCAGCCCGTGTTGCGGACCTGCCGGAAGAGAAACCCCCACTGCGGCCCGGGGAAGATGACAACACCAGCACCGGAGAGTCGTTGACTCCCAGGCCGGGGTGGCTACAATGGGTGCCATTCCACAGAGGGGCGCTCTGCGCGGCTCCTCGGACGGAGCCATTTTACGCCACACCACGCGTTTGGGAACGAACCCGCCAAACTTGACCGCTACAGGGCGTTCTGGGAGCGGCGGATTGCTGATCGCCCGCTCGTGGGCTTCTCGTTCAAGAGCTGGTTCCCGCTGCACGAGTACGCCGCCAGCGCAGCGTGGCAGACCGCGAGTTTCTTGACGCCCGATATGGTCGAACCTCACGAGTTCATGGATGATGAGGAACGACTGCTGAGGGAGGGAGAGGGCATTGACGATGATATCTTCCGCGGTGCGTCGCCGTCGCAGGCAATAGGCTGGCTCGGTGCGATGCTGGGCTGTTCCGTCAGAATCTTGCCCGGAAGTACGCTGGCGGAGGAACGCTCGCTGTCTTGGGACGAGCTGGAGCACGTCGGGCTGGATCACGGCAACGCCTGGTTCAGAACCTATATCGACTTCGCCGACACTCTGGTCGGGCGCTCCAAGGGCAGATTCCCCGTGAGCCACGGAACCCTCGTGGGACCCTGTGATCTCCACGCTGCCCTTCGCGGCCACGGCCAGAGCGTCGTTGATCTAATCGACGAGCCGGGGAGATCGTCGCGCCTCCTCTGGCGGTTGGCCGAGGTCTTC
The DNA here is from genome assembly GCA_030596915.1 of Chloroflexota bacterium. Classification (GTDB taxonomy): domain Bacteria; phylum Chloroflexota; class Anaerolineae; order B4-G1; family B4-G1; genus JAUVSX01. The sequence continues at coordinate 970 of JAUVSX010000422.1, forward strand.
CGCGAGATCACAGACGAGGTATGGAAGCGCATACCGCTCTTCCACGGGGGGTACTACGATGCTCAGTATCAGCTCTGGGCCCCCGGTTCGATCATCAGGATGCAGGAGGATGCCACGGCGCTCTACTCGCCCAAGCTGTATCGGCGCTTCCTACAAGACATCGATCGGGACCTGGCAAGCCACTTCGATTACAGCTTCATCCACCTGCACTCGACGTCGATGTTCATCCTGGACCTATTCCTGGAGATCGAGGAGATTCGCTGCTTCGAGGTCAACTACGAGGTGAGTGGCCCGCCGCTGGAGGACGTGATTGCCGACTTCCAAAGGGTGCAAGAGGCCGGCCGGCCGCTGCTCATCCGGGGCTCCTTCACACCAGATGAGATCGATCTGGTGCTGGATCGGTTGGACTGCCGCGGGCTCTACCTCTACATCATGGTGGAAAGCGAGCGCGAGATTGAGGCGCTGAGGCCGCGCCTGGGCATGTAGTCGACAACGCCGGCAGCCAGCGCGAGTGGGACAACGCCCGCGAGGGTTATACGTCGCCTGTCGGCACGTGGCCCGGGGTGGTCATTCAGCTATGGGCGCGTGGCGCCGGGATGCCCGTTCCAGGCCCGCCATTCCGCCCAATACGACCGCAACATCCTTGTGCCCTGCCCTCAGCAGCAGGCTGGTTACGATGCAGGCGCGCGTCCCCGTCGCGCACATTACGTAGATGCGACGATCCTGCGGCACATCGTCGATCCGCTCTGGAATCTCGATGATGTGAATGTGGTGCGCGCCTTTCACGGCGGGAACACGCTCCAGCTCCCTCTCACTTCGCACATCGAGCACAAACATCTGCTCCCGTGCGTCGAGCAGGCTGGCGAACTCCGCGGGATTCACGATTCCCGCGTGGGCGCCGCGTCGGCCCGCGGAGTGCCAGGCCTTCATACATCCCCTGAGGACGCCACCTACTCTGTCGTAACCGAGGCGAACCAGGTAGCGAACGACCTTCTCAGTGCCGGACGCGTCGGCCACCAACAGGATGGGTCTGTCGTACGGCAAGAACCATCCTGCGAAGCTTGGGATCTCGTCCTGCGGAATGGCATAGGCGCCCGGGATGTGGGCAGCGGCGAAACAGGCCGGGCACCGCGTATCGAGGACTATAGCGCCATCGAGGCGCTCCGCGAACGCGTCCGCTGAGATCGGCTCGGGAACGGGAAGCTCCTCCATTGGGGCGCTTCCGCCCAGGTTGACGAGCTCCATCCGGCGGAAGTAGGGCGCCCGCGCCAACGGGACCGCCACATCTGCCACAAACCCTGCCCGGTTTGGCGCCTGCAGCTTCGGGTTCAGCCTCCGTTCCAACCCAACGGTCGTCCACACCCTGCTGGCAATCGACGACCCGCAGACGGAGCCGGCCCCGTGCGCAGGGCAGACGATGATGCCGTCCCCCAGAGGGAGCAGTCGAGTGAAGATCGTATCGTACAGATGGCCCGCCATCTCCTCGAGCCGGTCCTCGCCGACGAAGTCGACGCGTCCTACGGCTCCCGCGAATAGCGAATCGCCCGTGAAGATGACCCAGGGGAAGCCCTGCGGATCGCGCAGCAGGTAGCTCATCGACCCGAGCGTGTGCCCTGGGGAATGGATTGCCATCAGCGACAGCTGGCCGACCATCCACTCCTGCCCATCTCGAACGGCATCCCCGTACTGGTACGCCAGATGTCCATCCGCGTGCCAGATCCGAGCGCCCGTACGGGCAGCTAGCTCCCGCGATCCCACAACGTAGTCCTCGTTGCGGTGAGTCTCCAGAATCGAAGTGATGCGATGACCCTGGCGCACGGCCATCTCCTGGTAAACGCCGCAGTCGCGCCGCGGATCGATGACGCACGCTTCGTCGCCATCACCGACGACGTAGGAGTAGTGGGCCAGGCCCTCGGACTCGATACGCTCGAACAGCATGTGCTGACTCCCCTCGAAGCTGCCCCGGGCAAGCCCGTTCGCCAGCCGCGCAGCAACCCCCGCTGCCTGCCTAGACCGTCGCGTCGATGATCCGCCCGCCCGTGACCTGGAGCAAGTCGGGCACTGCGATCCGAAGGTTGATCCCCCGCTTCCCCGCACTCACAAGCACGTGCGATAAGTCCAGGGATGGGCTATCGACCAGCACATCGAACGGTCGTGCCAAGAGAGCGAGCGCAGAGATGCCCCCCACCCGCAGCCCGGTCAGGGCCTCCGCCTCGCGATGGGTCGCCATTCGGACCCGCTTCTCGCCCACGGCCTTGGCCACCCGCTTCAGGTCTATCGTGCAGTCTCCTGCGACCAAAACAAGAACGGGCTTCCTGGTCGGGCGCACGACGACCAACGTCTTGTATACCTCGGCCGGCGGAATCCCCAGCTCAGCCGCGACGCCGATGGCTGAGTGGATGTCGGGAGAGAACGTGTACACGTCGTATCGTATGCTGCGCGCGTCTAGCGCGCGCATCGCATTCGTCTTTTCGGTCTTGACCGCAGCCATCTTACCCGCGGCGCTCGACTCGGCGCCCGCCGGCCCCCTATGCGTGAAGGTCACCCGGTGCGACGAGGCCCAGGACCGCGCGCGGTCTGGAGCCTGACTGGCAGAGGTTGATCCACGAACTCAACGACCTCCCCGTCCCCAATCCGCCGTGTTTGCCCGGTGTTCACGTCGAGCAACCACCGAGACCTGATCTGGGCTTCATCC
>JAUVSX010000413.1 GCA_030596915.1 Chloroflexota bacterium
CTCGGAGATCCAACCCTATGCTCACCAGCGAACACACCGCCACACTCACCACTATCGTCGGCCCTGAGCACATCGCCACCGGCGATTCCGAGCGCAGTTTGCACAGTCGCGACCAGTCCTCCCACGCCGCCCACCTGCCCGAGGTCGTTGTGTGGCCCACGACGACGGAACACGTGCGCCTCGTCGCCGCCTTCGCAAATCAGCACCGCATCCCGGTCACAGCGTGGGGCGCGGGCAGCAGCCTCGAGGGCAACCCAATCCCTGTCGAGGGCGGCATTGTCGTCGACTTCGCTCGCATGAACCGCATCCTGGCAGTCCACGCCGAGGACTTCCAGGTCACGGTCCAGACAGGCGTCCTCTACCAGGACATGAACAAGACGCTGGCGCGGTTCGGCCTCTTCTTCGCACCCGATCCGGGCGCCAACGCGAGCATCGGCGGGATGATTGCGAACAATGCTTCGGGCACGCGCACAGTGCGCTACGGCGCGACGCGTGACAACGTCCTCGCCCTCGAGGTCGTGCTCGCCAACGGCGACGTGATCCGCACCGGCTCTCGCTCGATCAAGCAGGCGGCCGGATACGACCTCACACACCTGTTCGTCGGCTCGGAAGGCACGCTGGGGCTCGTCACCGAGGCGACGTTGAAACTCGCACCATTGCCGGAGCACTTCAGCGCCGTCGTGACGTCCTTCGCGACAACCGAGGAGGCCGCAGAGGCCGTCTTCAACATCATCGGCACAGGCCTGAGCCCCGCCGCCTTGGAGCTCGTCGACACCGCCACCGTCGCCGCGATCAACGGCGCGGGTGAGTTCGATCTGCCCGTTGCCCCCAACCTCTTCATCGAGTTCCACGGCGCGACCGAGGCGACGCTGGAAACCGAACTGAAGCTTGTCCGCGCTGTGTGCGCGGAGTCGGGCTGTAGGACATTCACGTCCGGACTCGGTCGCGCGGCCCGGAACCGGCGGTGGGACGCTCGCCACGAGGTGGCGGAGTTGCTCATCCGCACCCATCCCGGTCATGGCTACATCATCACTGACGCGGCCGTGCCGATTTCTCAGTACCCGGCCCTCGTGGCCGACACCGCCGAGACTCTGCGCGAGCTGGAGGGAGTGCGCGGCTTCCTCGTCGGCCATGCGGGTGACGGCAACATGCACGCGATCGTCTTCTTCGCCGACACCCCCGACGAGTACGCTCGGGTCCAGCAGGCGTTCAATGACCACATCGTCGAAAAGGCCATCAGCCTGGGTGGGACGTGCACAGGCGAGCACGGCATCGGGATCGGCAAGCAGAAGTTCCTCGCCCAGGAGTTGGGCACGAATTCCGTCGAATTGATGCGCCAGCTGAAAGCGCTCCTCGACCCGAACGGCATCCTCAACCCGGGCAAGGTAGTCTCCCCGATCTAGGTACAACGAAAAGCGGGCGCGCATCGCACCTAGATGGCCCCCTTGGCATGGATGGCCACGCTGGCTAGGTTACCAAGGTGGCCAGGGCGACCAACATGCTCATCACACACCATCATCGCCATCGTTCGCCTCCGCCGCCCGCAGCTCCCAGAACCAGTGGAACACGTCACGCCCGTCCTCCCGCGACTTGCGGCGCCTCGCACTGACCCGGGGAGCCTTCTTCATCTGCCGGAGGGTGCGTGCGGAGACCCCAGCGGCCTTGGCGGCGGCTTCAACATCAGGTGCGGGGACAGGGCCGTCGCCAAGCAGCGCTTGAACCAGGTCTCGGGCCCGCTCCCAGTGGGTCACTCGGCGCGCCGGTTTGGGCGCGCTGCCGACAACAAGCCCTTCGCCCCTGATCGTGAGGCACAGCGGTCTCGGCGGCGTGCAGAATGTCGACTTGATTGCCTGAGCCCGTACGCGTGAGAGTTGATTCTTGGGATTCTTGCGGAGATGCGTCCATCGGGCTGGCACCAAGTGGTAGCATATCTGTTCTATTCTGCCAGTACCCTCAATGTGAGATAGGGATTGGGTGGGATAGGTTGACACCGCATCTCGGGCCAGTAGAATCCTCACCATATTCCCAGGAGGTGCTGGTGACGTGTCCGAAGATTATCTCTTTCGCGGCGAGCTAGCCGCCCTTGACCCCGACGTGGCGACCCTGATCAACCTCGAACAGGAGCGTCAGGCGCGCAAGCTGATCATGATCCCCTCGGAGAGCAGCTCTCCCCAGGCCGTGCAGGAGGCGCTCGGTTCGTGCTTTGGTAACATCTACGCCGAGGGCTACCCCAACCCGGAGACGCACTGGCTGACCGAGGCCGAGATCCTCGACTACGAGCACCACCTGGCCCACTATCGCCGCTACGGCGACCGGCGCTATTACCGAGGCGTCGAATACGCCGACGTCGTGGAGGCATTGGCCCGCCGTCGTTGTGCCGAGGCATTCGCAACCGACGCGATCGGTCCCGAGCAGATATACGTTAACGTGCAACCCCTGTCCGGCGCGGCGGCCAACGTCGCCGTCCAGCAGGCGCTGCTGAAGCCAGGCGACACGATTATGGGTATGGCGCTCCCACATGGGGGCCACCTCACCCACGGCAGCCCGGTGAACCTGTCGGGCAGGCTCTATGAAGCGGTGTCGTACCGCGTCAACGAAACCACCGAACTCCTGGACTACGACGAGATCGAAAGGCTGGCCTCAGATCACCGTCCCAAGCTGATCATCGCGGGATACACCGCCTACCCACGCTTGCCGGACTGGGCCAAGTTCCGGCGAATCGCCGACCGGGTGGGCGCGTACCTGCTAGCCGACATCGCCCACGTGGCCGGCATGGTCGTGGCCGGAGCGTTCCCGACCCCGCTTGGCTACGCCGACGTGATCAGCTTCACGAGCCACAAGACCCTCTGCGGCCCTCGGGCAGCGTGTATCGTGACGACGGATCCGTTGCTGGCGCGCAGAATCGACCGGGCCGTCTTCCCCGGGTTGCAGGGCGGCCCTCACGTGAACAAGTTCGCCGCCCTCGCCGTCGCCTTCCGCTTGGCGCAAACCCACCAATTCCGCGCCCTCCAACACCAGATCGTCACCAATGCGAAGACGCTTGCCCGCGCCCTCAGTGCGGAGGGGCTGCGGGTAACCTGCGGGGGCACCGACACGCACCTCCTGCTCCTCGACTGTAAGACGATCGAGGGAAGAGATGGTACACCGCTGATGGGCAGCGTGACGGCTGCCATCCTCGATCTAGTAGGCATCGTCACCAACAAGAACACGATTCCTGGCGACAAGACGGCCGCCTACCCCAGCGGCATCCGGCTGGGAACTCCGTGGGTCACCCAGCGAGGGCTTCGTGAACCGCAAATGGTCCAAATCGCCAACATCATCGCCAGAACGATGCGGGCCATCGAGCCGCTACAGTATGACGGCGTGCGCGGGCCGGTGTACCGTGGAAAGATCGACTTCGATGTCCTTGAGACACTGCGCGTCGAGGTAGCTGATCTTGCCGAGCGGGCCGGTATCGACTTTGAACCGGTGTGCAGTGGCTACCCGCATCACTGCCTAATCCCCGAATCGCGGGAGCGCGCGGGGCGCTACGGCCTGATCGAGGTCGAGGGCAACACTGCGGCCGCCTTCATTGAGCAGCTCACCCCCATGGACGCCGGCGGCCTCCGTCAGGACGAATGGCGGCCTGTCGTCCTGCTCGAAGGGACTGGCGACGTGATGAGCCCGGCCCTGCTCCAGCGTCGTGGCTTCGGCTTTGGTACGTACCGATTGGTCGTGCCTACGGACCGGTCCCGGCGGGTGGCAGCCTGGCTGCGACATCTCTCCGACGGCTTCGTC
>JAUVSX010000218.1 GCA_030596915.1 Chloroflexota bacterium
ATTGCGGGGCTTGTCGTGCGGGGCTTCGTTGACGAACAAGACGCCCACGAGATGATGCTCGAAGCCGCCTACTGGCTGGCAAAGCGCGCCTACAGGCTCGACAGATTTCCGTCGTCACGTGCTTCGGGCGGCGAGACTGCTACCCCTGAAAACCATCACCTGCTGGGAGAGGCCCACAATGTCAACTGAAGGTCTGCCTCACGTGCCGACAATCCGTCGCCATACAGTGTACCGGCGGTCCGTCGTCGAGCTCGGTGGCAATACCTACTTCCTGAGTCGCGGACCTCGCGGCAAGGTCCTCGGCGTACTCGGATGCACCGAGGGGTTCGTCGGCGAGAGATTGGGAGGAGCCTTCCTTGGCCCTGTTTCGGCTGCTAACGCCGCTGTCTTGCGCGAGCGCATCCCGTGGATGGCGCCTCAGACGCTCGGTCTGACAGGGTCTGTTGGGTGCGGCGACCGCCTCGGGCTGGCGACGCCGGGCCACGTCCGCGCAGTCCGCCGCGTCGCATCGCTGGCGCCGGTTTTCGCCCAGCAGTCGATGCGTGAGAATGCTCGCACTCGCCGAACCCCACAGCAAGTGATAGACGACGCAATGTGGGGCGCATTCCAGGAGGGTTGGCGTAGACCGTGGGGTGCCGACGCGGACCATCTAAAGACGACCGAGGATGTGGGCCGCTGTGTCGCCGCTGGCTACACATTTTTCACCATCGACCCCGGCGACCACGTCGACAACTCGGCCCACACAGCCCCCACCAGTGAGCTTCGCCGAAGGGTGGAGAAGCTGCCGTGGAGCGCACTCGCCGACACCCCTGACGCTCAGAGGAATCGCTACCTTGGCCGCGAGTTTGCGATTGAGGGGTCAGTCTTGGGATTCGACGAGTCCGCGCTGCTTCGCGCCGCGTGCAAGTACGGGTGCGCCGTCGCGCATACTGTGCGAATGTACCGCCACCTCGCAGCCTTGATGGGTGCCAGGCCCTTCGAGCTTGAGGTCTCGGTCGACGAAACCGAGACCCCCACCACACCCGAGGAGCATCTTTTCATTGCTCACGAGCTGCGCCGTCTCGAAGTGACCTGGGTCAGCCTGGCGCCCCGCTACATCGGCCGTTTCGAAAAGGGCGTGGACTACATTGGTGACGTTGATCGGTTCGCGCGGGAGTTCTCCCTGCACGCGGCAATCGCCCGGGTGCTGGGTCCCTACAAGCTGAGCCTACACTCCGGATCCGACAAGTTCAGCATCTATCCGACGGTGGCCAAACACGCGCGGGGCCTCGTGCACCTCAAGACGGCTGGCACGAGCTACCTGGAGGCGCTACGGTCCGTTGCTCAGGAAGAGCCGGCGCTCTTTCGGTGCATCCTTCGCCTCGCTCGCGACCGCTACGCCCAGGATAGGGCCACGTATCACGTCTCAGCGGACGTGGATCTCGTACCAAGGCCTGATGGCCTGAGCGACAACGATTTGCCCGGAGTGCTGGATGCTTTCGATGGTCGGCAGGTTCTCCACGTGACGTTTGGCTCGGTCCTCGACGAATTTCGTGCGGAGCTGCTCGCTGCTCTTGACGCAAGTGAGATGGCCCACTATACTGTCCTTGAATCACACTTCGCCAGGCACGTGGCGCCATTTGCGTGATCCGTACGTCTGCGAGCTACAGAGGCTCCCAAGGCTCTTTACTGGAAGGAAGATATGAACCAAGAGACGATCTCCCAATGGTACGACTTCAGTGGTCGGACAGTGCTCATCACCGGAGGCGCAGGCATCCTTGGCGGTGAGATGGCCTGCGCGCTCGTCGGCTGCGGCGCCAACGTCGCGATCCTGGATCGCGACCCGTCACTCGCTGAACGGTTGATGGATCGCTTGACGTGCGGCCCAGGATGCTCGGTCGTTGTCTACGGGGACGTGCTGCGGCCAGAGACGCTGGTCGAGGCTGAGGAAACAGTCCGCGCGCAATTCGGTCCAGTCGACACGTTGATCAACGCAGCGGGAGGGAACAGTCCGGGAGGAACGACCAGCGACGACGTCTCGTTCTTCGATCTGCCTCAAGATGGCCTCCGCTTCGTCACCGACCTGAACCTCGTGGGCACGATGATCCCGTGCCAGGTGTTCGGTCGCGCGATGGCCGAGCGAGGCGAGGGGGCTATCCTGAACATCTCTTCGATGGCGGCGATCCAGCCGCTGACCCGCATCGCCGGTTACTCGGCGGCGAAGGCGGGCGTGAGCAATTTCACGCGCTGGCTGGCCGTGCACATGGCTCAGGAGTACTCGCCCCGGATACGTGTCAATGCCCTCGCCCCGGGGTTCTTCCTCACCGAGCAGAACCGATTCTTGCTGACTGACGAGGCAACCGGCGGTCTGACCGCACGTGGCCGCACCGTGATCGATCATACGCCAATGGGCCGGTTTGGCGATCCTCAGGAGCTGATTGGGGTGACCCTGTGGTTACTCTCGGAGGCGGCCAGCTTCGTCACTGGGATTGTGATACCCGTGGACGGGGGCTTCAGCGCCTTCAGCGTGTGAGACTGGCAGTTTCCCGTCGGGAGACTAGAATCCAGACTGAAGTTCAGGGGGTACAGGAGTGAACGCGGTGAGCTATCCAGAGGCAGCCCGACCGCTTGCGGAACTTGCACCAGAGCTCGACTTCTTCGTCGGCATCGATTCTGACGGCTGTGCCTTCGACACGATGGAGATCAAGCACAAGGAGTGTTTCATCCCCAACACGATCAAGCATTGGGAACTCCAGCCCGTCTCGAAGTACGCCCGTGAAGCTGCCGAGTTTGTGAACCTCTATTCGAGATGGCGGGGCATCAATCGCTGGCCAGCACTGCTGATGGTCTTCGATCTGCTGCGCGAGCGCCCCGAAGTAGTCGCTCGGGGTGTGGCGCCGCCTGAGGCGAGACGTATCCGCGAGTTCATTGCCGACGACTCGTTCCCGAAGAGCAACGATGGCATGCTGGCCTTTATGGAGATCCACCCGAATCCCGAGCTCGAGACCGCATGGGCTTGGACGACTGGCGTCAACGCCACGGTGGCTGACATAGTGCACGGACTGCCCCCATTCCCCTTCGTGCGCGAAAGCCTGTCCTTTCTCTCCGGCAAAGCCGATATGATCGTGGTATCGGCCACGCCCTACGAGGCGCTCTCGCGGGAATGGAGGGAGCATCAGATTGCCCCATACGTCCGCGTCATCGCCGGGCAGGAGCAGGGCAGGAAGGCGCTCCATCTACGGCTGGCGGCGAGGGGCAAGTACCCTTCGGACCGTATCCTGATGATTGGCGACGCGCCGGGTGATCTCAGGGCAGCTCGGGCCAACGATGCGTTGTTCTATCCGATCAACCCGGGCCAGGAGGAGAGATCGTGGCAGGCTTTCTATGACGAGGCTATGCACCGCTTCCTCGCTGGCGAATACGCCGGCTCGTACGAGGCATCCCTGATTGCCACCTTCGACGCGCTGCTCCCCGAGGTGCCGCCCTGGAATCGGTAGAGGCTCGGCGTGCGACCCTCGGATGCGGGCGCGCCCGACCCGTTGAGGATGTGGTTCCATCTCGGGCACGTCTGCCCAATCATTGCCCAACCACAGGAGACTTGATGTGATCACCGGTCTGGGGTACACCGACGGACACCTTAGCGAGGACGAGATTCGCGATGTGCTCTCCGGGGCGCTAAGTCGCGCGAATCTGGCGGGCAAGCGGGTGCTTGTGATCGTGCCCGACAGCACTCGGACAGCCCCGATTCCCCTGTTCTTCCGCATTCTCTACGAGCTCCTAGGCGGGGAAGTTGCGCAACTTGACTACTTGATCGCGCTGGGTACGCACAGACCGATGGAGGAGGACGGGATCAGTCGCCTCGTGGGCGCGACCGCCGCAGAGCGTGAGGCCCGCTTCCCCGGAGTCGTGGTGCATAACCACAGATGGGACCTGCCTGAGACGTTCTTGACGCTGGGGACAATACCGGCGGCCGAGATGGATGCGATCAGTGAAGGCAGGCTATCTCTTGAAGTGCCGGTGACGATCAACCGGATGATTCTGGACTACGACCAACTGGTCATCTGTGGACCAGTCTTTCCGCACGAGGTCGTTGGGTTCTCGGGCGGCCACAAGTACTTCTTCCCGGGCATCAGCGGTCCCGACGTCATCGACGTGAGCCACTGGCTGGGAGCGCTTATCACGAGCAAGGCAATCATTGGCACGAAGCGCACCCCGGTGAGACGGATGATTGACCGCGCGGCGTCGTTCGTCCCGGTGCCCACCCTCTGTATGGCTTTTGTGATCGGCCCGGACCACCACAGTCTCGGGGGGCTGTATGTTGGCCCGGCTGAGGAAGCCTGGTCGAGGGCCGCGGATCTCTCCGCGCGCCTGCACGTGACATACGTCGACCGTCCGTTCACTCGAGCGCTCACGATCGCTCCCCCTCTGTACGACGATCTTTGGACGGCCGCGAAGGGTATGTACAAGCTCGAACCAGCCATCGCCGATGGCGGCGAAGTAGTCCTCTATGCGCCAGCACTCACCGAGATATCGTACACTCACGGCGCGATCATTGATGAGGTGGGCTACCACGTTGGCGATTTCTTCATCAAACAGTGGGACCGTTACAAGGAGTACCCGTGGGGCGTGCTCTCTCACTGTATTGCAGCCCGCGGCGTCGGCACCTACGACGCCAAAACCGGTGTCGAAGAACCGCGCATCAAGCTGACGCTCGCGACAGGCATCCCACGGGAGCGCTGTGAGCGCGTCAACCTCGGATACCTGGACCCTGCCAGCATTGACCCGGAAGACTGGGCCGGACGCGAGGGTGAGGGTATCCTTCTGGTGACGAAGGGTGGCGAGAAACTGTTCCGGCTGAAGTAGGGGAGGTAGATAGTGACGAATCCGGCGGATCGGGCTGACATTGGCGTAGTTGGTCTGGCAGTGATGGGCCAGAACCTGGTCCTGAATATGAACGACCACGGCTACAAGGTGGCCGTGTTCAACCGCACCACATCGAGGGTAGACGAGTTCATCCAAGGAAACGCCAAGGGGACACCCATCGTTGGAACGCATTCAGTCGAGGAGTTGGTGTCTTCACTGAAACGGCCGCGCCGCGTCATGCTGATGGTGAAGGCCGGCAAGCCAGTCGATCTCTTCATTGACACGCTGCTCCAGCACCTGGAACCAGGCGACATCATCATCGACGGCGGGAACTCCAACTATCGCGATACGATCAGGCGCACGGAGTTGGTTGAGGGCCGCGGGCTCCTGTACATCGGCACGGGTGTCTCGGGAGGCGAGGAGGGTGCGCGTTGGGGTCCCTCCATTATGCCAGGGGGCTCACGCGAGGCGTGGCCACACGTCAAAGGCATCTTCCAGGATATCGCCGCCAAGGTCCCGGAGGGTGATCCCAACGGCGTGCCCTGCTGCGACTGGGTTGGCGAGAACGGCGCCGGCCACTACGTGAAGATGGTGCATAATGGCATCGAGTACGGCGACATGCAGCTCATATCGGAGTCGTACCACTTGATGAAGGAAGGTCTGGGATTGGACCACGACCGGATGCACGAGATCTTCACCGAATGGAACGAGGGAAAGCTGGACTCGTACTTGATCAGCATCACGCGCGACATCCTGGCATACCGAGACGAGGACGGGCAGCCTGTACTCGAAAAGATCCTCGACACGGCTGGACAGAAGGGTACCGGCAAATGGACGGTCATGTCGGCGCTCGATATTGGCATCCCCCTGACACTCATTGGAGAGGCTGTCTTTGCACGGTTCCTCTCCGCGCTCAAGGAAGAGCGTGTCGCCGCGTCGAAAATCCTGTCGGGGCCGAGTAGCGTGGCGGGCGCCGACCCGCCTCTCGCCGTGCAAGATCTCCACGA
>JAUVSX010000307.1 GCA_030596915.1 Chloroflexota bacterium
GCCCAGCCGGGCGCCTCCCTGCGCGTTTCTCGCGGGCTATCTGGTCCAGCGATGCGCCGTTCTCGACAGGACGTGATCCTGCAGGGCTGGAGGCAGCTCAACGAACACCGCGGAGAACCCCCATACACGGACGATCAGTGTCTGGTACTGGGATGCTCCGGGATTCTCGCGTGCGCGCAGAAGCTCGTCGCGATCGATGACGTTCACCTGAAGTGTCGCCGCCGACGCGTGGTCGAGAAAACACCTGACGAGAGACACCAGGCCCTCGAACCCTGCGCGGTCCCGAACGCAATGCGCGTCCATCGCCAGATCGAGCGCAGACCCGTGCGAGGCCTGAGTGAAATCGATCCTGGACGCAGACATCAGGACGGCCGTAGGGCCACTTCGGTCCATACCCACCGAAGGAGAGAGGCTATTCGCAACGGGATCTCCCTTGCGGCGTCCGTCAGGTGTCGCAGGAAGATCCTTCTTCTTCTCGATCTGAAACAGCATGAATCCCGCGGCCCGCTTGGCGCCGTTCTCCCCTTGGTTGCCGGGCGCCTGGTGGACGCAATCACAGAAGGTCTCTGCAACGTCCTTTGCGAGAACGTCCACGGATTCCTCGTCGTTGCCATACTTTGGGGCACGATTGCGCAGCCTCTGGCGGAGCCGCTCATAGCCATCGAAATCCGCTTCGATCGCGGACCGGAGCTCGGCCCACGTCAGATCGCCCTCCTCGTAGATCAATTGCCGAATCGCGGATAGGCCGTCTGCCGTGTTTCCCACTTCCCCCAGAATGGATCCCAAGATCGTATACCTGGCGCCCGTCTGTGACGCCTTCTCGAAGCAGTCGTCGATGCTGGCGGCAAAGTAGGGGAACGTGAGGGCGCCGCGGCGAGGCGGCGTCTGCGGAACGAAGCGCTTCACCCGCATTCGGATGTCTCGCATCACGTCGTCGAACGTTGGATAGCCTCGCTCCTGGCTGTCGAGCACAGTCTCTCGCAGCGCCATCAGCGAATCGTGGACCCGAAAGCGCGTGAACGTCCTGCCATCGATGATGAGTTCAGAACAGCCGTCGTTGCAGTAGTCGCGAGCCTCCTCTATCGAGATGCCAAGTCTAGCCAGGGCAGGGATGGCTACAGCGTCATTGTAGAACGCGAGCACGTTGACGCCTCTGGCCAACAGACGGCAGCACTCAACAAGCAATCGCTGCGGTGAGCCCTCGAAGAACCTGACGTTGAGCTTCGGTTCGGGCAATGCCAACTTGGACGAGGCCTCCAGGCACATAGTGGTGAGCTCGTTGCAGGCATCTGCACCGCCCGGCGTCTGTCCGGCCAGCGTGATGTTGCGCAGTGTGTCGTTGCGATTCAGTTCGGTACCCGCTCCAAGAGAACCTGGCGGCATGTCCGTGCCGAACTCATTGAGCTTGATGAAGAAGCATTCCAGAAGCTCCTGGGCCTGCTTGCGGTCGATGACGCCCGCGCCCACATCCCGCTCGTAGAACGGACTTAGCCACTGATCGAGACGCCCGATCGCACCGTTACCCCCGAACACTCTCGTGAATTGGACGAGTTGGAGAGCGGCGTGAAAGGAGGATGGGGGAGCTTTGGCCAAGGCTGCGCAGACTGCCGCAATCCGCTCGAGTTCCCCCGCCCTCTGAGGGGCAGCCTCTCGCGAGGCAAGCTCAGCCGCGCATTGGGCGTACTTCTGCACGTACCTGCAAGCCGCATCGTAGGATATCGCGACGGACTCCAGGAAGCTCCGCTTGTCTGGGTCGTCTTCCCTCTCCAACCTCGCACGAGCGGCATCTCGTATGCCCGCCAGTCCCATCTGTAGGATGCGCCGGTGGCCGGGAGGAAAGTGAGGGTCGTAGGTTCCAAGCTCGAGGCTGTCACCGTCCTGTGGCGTGGCGAGGCACCCGCCCACAAGCAGCTCGCCAGGCTGGATGAAGGGCTCACTGGCGTCGAGGAGCTTGGCGAAGGCCAGGGCATGGCCTACCAGACTGTCGAGACCGGATCCAGGGATCTGTCTGGTGTGCAACGCGGACAGATGGGTGCCCTGCCAGTACAAGGCACGCAGTCGGTGGCTTCTGCTGCCGGACGCCAGCTCCGACGCAGCCGTGCCAGTGACGTTAGGTGTCGCGTCCAAGCGTGCTTCGATCACTGTCACCCCCGTCCGCCTGCGCTGCGCGGGCCTATGCCCCCTCGCCCACCGGCGACACCTCGTCCACAGGGAGTCTGAACGACAGCGACCCCGGATCCACCTTCAGCAGTTCGCGCTCGGCTGTGGCCAGATCCACGGTCATGGCGCCGTCGGCCTGACCCGTATCGACCACGGCCGCGCTGGCGATTGCCTTGCTGTCCGCTATCGGTCCTTCGACCGCTATCTGGCTCAGGCTGAAACCCGTCACGCGCGCCTCGGCATCGAGCACAACGTCCCGGATGCGGCCGATCTTGGTGCCGCCAGGCGTGTCCACGTCACGCCCCTGTATATCTCGCAGTCGTACCCACCGGCCCGCAGTGGGAATCTCGTCTCCTCTGTACACGATCGCGCTGCTCTTTGCCAGAACAGCATCGACGCCGAACAACTCGACGTCGCGGCTGCGGATGAACACGGGCGTCCGTTTGACGAGCCCCTCGCTCCCCAGGTAGATGGCCGCAACGTACGCCAGGTCCTTGTCCAGGTACAGGTCGGCCACCTTGCCCAGTGTGCGGCCGTCCTGGTTGTTGAACACGGGATTGTCGATCAAACTCCGTCCCAGTCGCATCGTTTGTACCTCCCTGCCGCATAGCGCGCCGACCTGAGTATAGCACGGAACCTGGTGGTGCGATACCGCCGCGTAGCGGGCGAGCGCGGACGTGGTATAATCCGCATCCGTCTCGAGCAGGCGGTCACGACGGAGACGCGAGGGGGCTCACCATCGGAATGGGGTCCAGCAGGTGAACAGGACGATAGCCGGGGTCTTGCTGGCGGCAGCGCTGCTTATCACGGCCTGCGGGCAGGTGATCACCCCTGAGCCGACGGTGGCCGCCCTCGCGCGGACGAGCGTGCCCGGCGGTGCCGCCGCGCTCCCGACTCCCCGGCTGACAGCGACGGCGCCAATATTGCCCCCCGCGGACACGCCCACGCCGACACTGACGCCAACACCGATCATCCACGTGATCGTGTCCGGTGACACGCTATACAGCGTTGCCTTCGAATACGGCGTGAACCCCGACGCGCTTCAGGCGGCCAACGGCATCGAGGATCCCCGATTCCTCAGCATCGGGCAGGAGCTGATCATCCCGACGGGCGAGGAGACGAACGGGGGCACATCCAACCTGCTACTGCCCACACCCACGCCGGAGCCCATCAACGTACGTGGCGTCGCCTTCTACGAGACTCCGGTCGGCAGCCTGTGGTGCCTCGGAGAGGTGGTCAACACGACGTCCGAGCCGCTCACCAACGTGCAGGTCAGGGTGATGCTCTTCGACGCAGGGGGGGCACTGGTCGCGGAGGCCGACGCCTTCGCGGCATCAGACCTGATCGCAAGCGGCGAGCGTTCGCCCTTCGGAATCCTCTTCACGACGCCGCCCCCTGGGTGGGTGAACTCTCAGGTGGGAATCGTCCGCGGCGAGGCCGCCGGCCAGCTAGCGGCGGGGTACGTGCCCGTCACGCTCAGCGACGTCACGTCCGAGCCCGCCGATGGGCGGATCCGGGTCAGCGGCAGCGTCATGAATAGCAGCGCCAGTCAGGCCATCGGCGATTTGAGCGTCATCGTCACCACGTATGACGGCGCGGGACTGGTCACGGGGTTCAGGCAGGCGGCCATCGAGCTTGAGGGCCCGCTAGCGCCCGGCGGATCGGTTCCCTTCAGCGTACAGCTTAGCTTCCACGGCGACGTTCCAGCCGATTTCCACGTGGTCGCGCTTGCCCGCGTCCCTGCCCCATAGTGGTGGCTGCGCGGACGCTGGCGATGCCTGACCGCCACAGCGGCACCCCGGTCAGTTGTGGCTCGGGACCTGCCTCCGGGGCTGCCTCTTGCGAAGACCCCTGGCGGCACTCGGGCGATGTTGCGATTCAGAGGGCGCCTTGGGGCGAACGCTGGACCGACTCGTCGGCCGTGAACCATAGGAGATGCCGCCGCGGCGCGTGACGCGGGGCCAGCAGGCGAGCAGACAAGGCAGTCATCTATGAATACCGAGATGCCACCATACCATCGTACCGTGAGGGTGCTCGTCGAGGCGCTCTTCGGGATTCTCACACGACGCGAGTTCATCGGGTTGGAGAACTTGCAGATTGAACCGCCGTACATCATCGCGCCCAACCATATCTCGATGTTCGACTCGCCGCTGGTGTTTGCGCTGATTCCTCACCGCGCCACGGCCTTCGTGGCCGAGAAGCACCGGCACAACCCCCTGCTCGGCCCCCTCGCGACTACGATGGGCGCCATCTGGGTGCGGCGCGGCGAGGTCGACCGCCGCGCGCTGAGTCAAGCGCTGGACTGGCTGAGGCAAGGGGGCGTCCTGGGAGTGGCCCCCGAGGGAACCCGGGCCCGCGAGCCGTACGCGCTGCAAGAGGGCAAGGCAGGCATCGCGTACCTGGCTACCCGCACCAACGTCCCGGTCCTGCCCGTCGGCATCGCGGGGACTGAGAGAATGAAGGACAACCTGCTGCGGCTGCGCCGCACACGCGTGCGAATCGCCGTCGGCGAGCCAATCTACCTGCCCCAGAATGGCCGCGCGCGCGGCGCCGAGCTACGCGAGGACACGGATCTGATCATGCGCCACATCGCCGACCTAC
>JAUVSX010000296.1 GCA_030596915.1 Chloroflexota bacterium
GGGGCACCTTCTCACCCGCCTCCCGGAAGACGGGACCCACGACGCCCGCCATCTGCAAGAGCGCCTGCGGCACCGTCTGCGCCCCCGATCCTATGACCTCCAACTGCACGTCGAGCGCGGCCAGCCAGCGCTTGAGAAGCTCCAGGAACAACGCCTGCTTGCTGGCGAAGTGGTAGTAGAAGGCGCCCTTGGTCACGCCCGCCCGCTCGCAGATCTCCGCAACACCGGTGGCGTCAAAGCCCTGCGCAGCGAAGCACTCCTCGGCAGCGGCGAGGATTCGGTCGCGTGTGTCGTTGCCCCTACGTTTCGACAATGTCTATGGATCCTCCCAGGCGGTATACCGACCGGTCGGTATAATCATACGCCATCCTGCCCAAACGTCAACCGCGGGCTTGGAGTTCGCGTGCTCGCCCCCCTTCCACCTGCCCTCCCGCACTGGCCAAGCAAACAGACCGGTGATATGATTGTTGATGCCCATCAGGTCACCCTTGCCCCGCAGCGCCGGGGACCGTCTGGGCGAGGAACCGACCGGCTTGCCTGAGCAACGCTAGTCCATCGCAGGTGATAGGGGGAGGGAGATAGCCCATGAGGACCGTCCGGCTGCCCATGTACGTTCTGCGGCCCTACGAGCGAGGCATTCGAGAGACACTGGGAAGATACTCCGGGTTCTCCAGCCCAGGACCCGGTCTCCTTATTCCGTTCTTCCAGCTCATACGTGTGCGCGACGTCCGGGAGCACACGATGGACATTCAGCCGCAATCCGTTATCACGAAGGACAATGTTGAGATCACCGTCGACGGCGTGATGTGGGTGCGGCCCGGATCGGACGAGGCCTCGATCAAGAAGACGTTCTACGCTATCGACGAGTGGAAGCGCGCCATCGTTCAGCTTGCGATGACCAACCTCAGGCAGGAATTCGGCGACCTGACGTTGGACGAGAGCCTGGTGGCGCGGGAGCGGATTGCGACGAACCTGCAGGCGGTGTTGAACACCTACGGCGAGGAGTGGGGATTGGTGGTGAGCAAGGTCGAGATCATGACGAGCGACCCCCCACTTGATATCAAGACGGCTAGGCACAAGCAGAAGTCGGCCGAGCAGGAACGCCGGTCGATGCGTCTGCTTGCGATCGGTGAGTTCGAGGCCGCGGAACAGCACAAACCGGCGACGATCCAGCGCGCCGAGGGTGACCGGGGAGCAGCCATCATGATCGCTGAAGGCAAGGCGGAGGCCAGCCGCCTGGTCAATGAGGCAGCGCAGAAGCACTTCCGGGGGAACGCGATGCTGTTGAAACAGCTCGAGATGACCGAATCCGCGCTGAAAGACAACACCAAGATCGTCATCACCGAGCACGGAATCAGTCCGACGCTCCTCTTGGGTAGCTTGCCGGTCTCCGTCAGCCCGGCGCCGGAGGATGGGGGCGGGTAGACCGAGACGATCCCCTCCGGAACCCCGCCGGCCATCCGCACATTCAGTGGACTGAGGAGAGATGCGAGAAGGCAAGCAACAGCGGGGCGTCCGCCAGCACGATCCCGCGCATGCCGGCTCGATGGCCTGGCCTCCAGGGGCAACCGATCGTTTAGTCCTCTATTGATCCGGCGAGGATCAGCCAGATTAGTCCGCTGCCGTTTCGGCCGTCTCGCTATGCGCGTCCTGCGCGCCGCTGGCTGAACCCGAACCGTTCACGCTGGGCAATTGCTCCGCTTCAGATGCAGCTTCCGCATCGGCCAAGTCGGCTCCGTCCGCCACGTCCGCCTTAGCGGACACGCTTGCCTCCCGGCGCGCGAGGGCAGAATCGGCCATTCGCGTGTAGGCCCCGTGCAGCGCCCGGCCATCCTCCGAGGCATACTTGTCTGCGTAGATCTGGATCGTGGTGACCAGGAGCAACATAATCACTGGTCCGTAGAACAGGCCCATCAAGCCAGCCCAGGCCAGGCCACCGAATAGCGACAGAATGAAGAGCGCTAGCGGAAGATGGGCCTCCTCCGAGATCAGCTTGGGCCGCAGAATCACGTCTATCCAGTTGACCCCGCCGTAGAAGCCGACCAGGACAATGATCCCCTGCATATTGCTCCCCGTCAGGAACGAGATAACAGCGATGGCAATGACCAACCAACTGATGCCAACCATCGGTATCAGGGCCAGAAACATGGATAGCAGCGTGAGCAGGAAGACATACGGGAGGCCGGCGATCCAGAAGAAGACGCCCATCGCGGCGCCCTGGATGATCGAGATCAGGAACACACCCTGCACCAGAGACCGGACCATGGCCGTGATCTTCCGGCTGTAGAGCTCGCTCAGCTCCGGTCCCAGGGGGCTAAGCGCATGCCTCCCTGCAGTAATTCCGTCATATGGCGGGAGCAGAGCCCCCACCAGAACGACGAAGAGCAAGCCCTGAATCATCGCGCCCGGCAGCGATGAGACGATGCTGACCGCGAGATTGACGAGAGCCACCCCGGCGGCAGCGGCCAGGGTCTGAATGCCCTCCACGATGCTTGCCGCGCTTTGTATGGCGTCCCGATAGGGCGGACCCTCCAGCGATTCCACGTAGCCCTGCAGGGCTGCCTCTAGGTCTATGTCCGACATCTGTGAGAATGCGTCGGAGAGCTGCGAGATGGCGACCCAGGCAATCACAAACACGGGTATCACAAGGATCAGGAGAAAGCAGGCAAGAGTGACTGCAGCCGCGACATTCCTTCTTCCCTTGATCCATCGCCGCCGCAGGATCCAGTCGAAAAGAGGCTTGAGCACGATGACCGAGATCAAACTGACCATAACGACCGTGAAGTAGGGCCCGATGAGGACTAAGGCCAGGATCGTCAGGATCAGCGCCACGACCATGAACGCGAGCTTGTTCTCGAAGTAGGTCCTATCCATCCATTCTCCTTGGCCGGTTCGGTCCAGCAGCTTGATCGGGTTTAACGAGCTGGCCCGCGGTGCTATGCGGGGACAGCCGGGACCTCCTCCCCGTCCGATGGCCGGCACGGGACGTCCCAAGTGTGCGCAGATTGCCTGCTGGCGAAGCGACGCGCGGGCAGGTTGGCCTGCTTACAGACGATGAAACAACTGAGGGGTGCCCGCCACAAGCGGCCGACGTATCAGCGATCGTGGCGAGCCAGCCGTGAGGCGACGCTCAATGCCCCGCGGCCAGCGTGATTATGCCCAGATCGGCCAGACCCTGCAGCACCAACTGTACGGCCAGGGCGGCAAGCAGCACGCCAAAGACCGCCTCGGTCACGGCCAGGCGTGACTTGTCCAGGTGCTTGGCCAGGCTGTCCAGGTTCTTGAAGATGAGCCAGTCGAAGGCGCCCATGAGCAGCACCAGGACGACGAGGATGGCCAGCATGAGCCACGAGTCGATGGCGCCGGAGAAGATGACCAGCATAGTGATCCCGGCGGGGTTCAGCAGGTAGGGCACCGCGAGCGGATAGAGGGCCATTTCCATGGGGCTCCGCTCGCTCGCCTTCGTATGGTGGTCCTCCGAACCCCCGGCGCCGGCCAGCATCTTGAGCGCTAGCAGCAGGAACACGATGCCCCCGGCGATGTATAGCGCTTCCGGCGAGAAGTGCAAGAGTTTCATGAGAAACGCGCCGAGAACCACCAGGATCAGGGCCACCGTCACGCCCGTTCGTACCATCCGGCGGGCCACCTCTTTCCGGGTATCGCCATCCAGGTCGGCCGTCAAGTCCAGAAAGGGCACCAGGGCCACTTTGGGTCCCATGCCGATCAGAAGCAAGACCAGAATGTCAAGAACCATCCAGATGTCGATATCGGCCAGAGTCATTGATAGTCTCCTGTCTTACCTTCCCGGAAGGTAGTACCTTCCGGGAAGGTCCTGCCCCACCCGCCTAGCTGCCCGACTCCTTCGCCATGCGCTTGCCAAGCTCGCCGGCCGCCGGCATCAGGATCACCAGGCCGATGACGGCTATCACCATCAGATACGTGATGACGTCCGCGCCGAAGTTCTGTCCGGCAACGACCAGGGCAGCCGAGATGTTGCGCTGCGCCGTCCCCAGACCCATCACGCTCTTGATGCCTCCGTCTGAACCACCCAGAAGATAGCCAACCACCAGCGAGATCACGATGAAGATGATCCCGGCCAGGATGCCCAACGACCCCACCAGCCCGATCATGCTGCTGAAGTTGAGCACCAAGCCCAGTACCGCCAGCGCCAGCAGTGCGATATTCGATGCCTGGCCGAACGTGGGCTGCATCTTCGCGGCCGCTTCCGAGTAGCGCGTATTGATGAACAGACCGATCGCCAACGGGATCAGCATCATCACAATCAGCGACCGAGCGATGTCCCACGGATTCACCTCTACGCCGCCGAGTAGCAGCGGCAGCACGATGGGCAGATAGATGATCGTGACCACCATAAGCAGCACCATCAACCCCACCGAGAAAGCGAGGTTGCCCTTCGCCGCTTCTGCCAGCTTGGGCAAGAAGGGCGCGCCCGCGGCGGTCGACAGGAGGATCAATCCGATGCGAACCGATTCATCAAGGGGGATCACCAGGGTCACGATGTAGGCGATTGCTGGCACCAGGATGAAGTTAGCGACCAGCGCCAGGATCACCAGGCGGGCGTTCCTCAGGGGCTCGATGATCTGCTTCATCTTCAAGCTCAGGCCCATACTGAACATACTGCCGATCACGAAGACTAGCACACTGAGCATAGCCAATGTTTCCATGATTTCTGTCATCATTCCTTCTCCCTTCGCAGTCTGGTGCGGCAGCCGAGGGTTGCCGCGATCAGGGTGATCGCGACAACCGCCAGTTGTCCGCGGACCGCCGATGCTGCTGGCCCAGCTACTGCATCGCCATCAGGCGTCTTACGTCAGCCTCACGGTCCTTGATCAGCTCGCCGGAGAGATCCAACGTCACCTGTCGAATCAAGCCAGTGAAGGCGAACGGTACGCTGTA
>JAUVSX010000438.1 GCA_030596915.1 Chloroflexota bacterium
CGGACGTCCAAGCATCCAACGCAGGGCCATGCGAGCAAGTGTCCGCCTCCGCAAGGCGGCCGGGATTCCCTTCCGGCCCCGACTAAGCGGCCCTGTCGGTGGATGAGCCATCAGATGCCAACGGAAACCACTTGAAGCGAGGAACCAATGACTGAGACTACCGCCCGGTGGGAAGAGACGTACGACCGGGTCCGCAATCTGATGCAGCGCCACGAGGATTGGCGAGCCCGCTGCCTGAATCTGTGCGCCGCCGAGAACGCGATGAGCCCGGCAGTGCGCGCGATGCTGAACAGCGACCTGGCTGGGCGATATGGAGACTACACAGGGCGAGATCTGCGGGCCCGTCGCTACTTCGGCACGCGCGAGGTCGTCGAGATCGAGGAAACGGTCGCATCACTCGCCAGGGAGGTGTTCCGGGCGCGCTACGTTGAGCTGCGGCCGATCTCGGGCCACGTTGCTGGCAACGCGGCAATCATGGGCCTGTGCGAGCCGGGCGACCTGGCGCTCGAGATCGGCCGCTACAGCGGCGGGCATCGCCTGGCGACGAAGGCTGCGAACAGCCGGCTCATTTCGCTGCGGGTCGGATTCCTCCCCTTCGACGCCACGACCTTCAACGTCGACGTCGCTCGCACACTGCAGATGGTTCGTGACCAGCGCCCGCGGCTGATCATCCTCGGCGCGAGCAACTTCCTCTTCCCCAGCCCGGTGCGCGAACTCGCCGAGGGGTTGCGCGAGTTCCCAGACACGATCCTGACCTACGACGCCTCGCACGTCCTGGGCCTGATCGCAGGGGGGCGGTTCCAGGACCCGTTGGCGGAAGGCGCGCAGATGGTCTTCGGCGGGACGCAGAAGAGCTTCCCAGGTCCTCAGGGAGGGGTGATCTACAGCAACGACGAAGCTCTGATGGAGGCGATGGGCACGACCGTCCATCCGGCCCTTGTCTCAAACCACCACCTGAACCGTCTGCCCAGCCTCGGGTTGGCCTTGACCGAGATGATGGCTTGGGGCGCAGCCTACGCGGATCAAGTCATCCGCAACGCGAAAGCCCTCGGCGCAGCCCTCGTGCAGCAGGGTGTGCCCGTCGTGGCCGCTGACCGGGGCTGCACGGAGTCGCATACGGTTCTGGTGGCGACTTCGACCTTGGGAACGGCGGCCCAGTTGGGGCGCAGCCTCGAGGAGGCCGACATCATCGTCACCGCGATCCGGCTGCCCGAGGAACTCGGTGGTGAGGGGCTTCGTCTCGGCACCGCCGAGATCACACGACGGGGCGCCACGGAGCCGATGATGACGGACATCGCTGACGTAATCGCCGACGTGCTTCTCGCCCGGCAGTCGGTGGAACACGCTCAACCACGGGTGCACGCCATCGCCGAGGAGCTGCGCGGCTACCGATTCGCGCTGGACACTGCTGCGGAGGACGTAGCCTAGCAAGCGGGTTGCCATCCCCAACACAATCATCCGCCGACAGCGCTTGACCGCGCCCAGGCGCCACGTCACAATGCTCGCAGTCGTCTACGTAATCGTAATCGCGCCGCGGTCTCCAGCAGCGCCCTGATGCTCAGGGGATGCCCTGCTTGCCTACCACGCGCGATGTCGCGAGGCGAGCCGGCGTCGAAGTCGGCTGGGATGCGAATGCGCACGGTGACCGCCTAAGCCGATGACTGGACACTTCGGCGGTTCTGGCGCCGTCGAGATTCTCCACCCGCTGACACCAATCTGGTCTTCCGTGCAGCCGACGACGAACGTCTCGATGGCGTCTGTTCTTGACAACTGAAAACAGGGCCGTTTGACTACCGAAAAGAGGGCCACTTTCGTCATCTTGCTTGAATCTTGACGCTCGAAAACAGGCGTCTGCGGATACGGTTGGGAACTGCACGTCGAGACGCACGCAGCGACAAGACCCCAGAGCGTGCGGCCAATTGGTGCGATCCAGGGTTAGGACAGACTTCCTGCCCGTTCCCGCCTGGCCGGGCTCTAGCGAAATCTGGGCAGATACTCAGCCTGAGCTTCCAGCAAGGCGTCGGTCAGCGCCTCTGCCTGGTCCTGGGTCAGGACAGTTCCGTCGGCGAGCAAAGCCTGCACCACAAGCCGGCGGTCACCGCTCAGTGCAGCCTCCACTGTCAACTCCTGGACACCGATCACCCGCCGCAGGATGGCGCTGATGCCTGGTGGTAGTTCGCCAAAGCTGAGAGGATGGAAGCCGGAGCCGTTGACCAACGTCGTCGCCTCCAGAACAGCTCCGCGGGGCAGGTTGCCGGCTTGACCGGTGTTGGGCAGATTCACTGAGAAGAAGCGGTTTTCGTCGTTCCACACAGCGCGCAATATCTGCACCAGTTGAGAGTGCTCTCCCACCTCGATATCCTCGGCTTCGTCGGCCGACGGCACGCGGCCATAGGTCTTGAAATCCCCGGCCAGGGGTACACGGCCATAGGCCTCGTCAGCCATGCGCTGGAACATCTGATCCCCCGCCTCGACAATAGCTTCAAAGGGATGAGCATCCACACCCAGCGTACGGCCATAGTAGCCACCTTCTCGCTGCCAGCCGGGAAAGAACTCGACAATGTGGGCGTCAAGGATGGCGGGGAAGGCGCCGAAGAGCTCGAACAGCTCCCACGAGAACGGGCTGTGTATTGCCGAGAACCTTGAGAGTATGGTGTCACTCAGTTCAGGGACTTCCGTTTTCTTTTCCGCCAGCTTCTGCCGTACAACGGGCCAGGCATCTTCTCCCTGGTGGCGCAGATCGGTGAACCAGGTCAAGTGGTTGACGCCGATGGCAGCGGACCACCCCTCGTTGGGCGAGGCGCCACTCCCTCGAGACAGATAGTCGTGCACCCACTTGACACCGATGCACAGGCCGACCACCGGGGCGAGCGTGGCCTTGTGGATGGCGCGGCAGACGACGGACATGGGATTGGAATAGTTGGCAAAGATGGCCTCGGGACACAGCGCCGCCACGTCGTTGGCGATGTCCACCATTGGGGGGATCATTCGCAAAGCGCGCGAAATACCCCCGGGCATACTCGTGTCCCCGATTGCCTGGTAGACGCCGAACCGGCGGGGAACGAACACATCCTGTTCCCAGGCGCGGCGACCGCCCACTCCGACGGTCGTCACCACCGCATCGGCTCCAGGCAAGAATTCCCGGCGATTCTCCGAGGCGCGCACGACGATGGGGGCGTCGCGGACTTCCACTAACCGCTGAGACAGCCGTAGGGCAATGTCCAGGTTCTCCGAGTTGATATCTACCAGGCGCAGCTCCCACACACCGCCATCGGCGATCATGTGCCGCACCAGGCCACGCGTGAACACGGCGCTGCCCGCGCCGATGAGTACCAGGGTCTTGAGATTGGTCTCCGTGTGCATGTCGTTCCTTTCGATCCAGGCTACGCGCTACAGAACAGCCCCCATCGTCTTGAGAGGTGAGTTTGGAGGACAAGGGTGGAGGATCAGACGTAAGCTGGGAATCCCCTCACCTGACCTGGCTTCAACTGAACTGGGGCAAATCTTCAGCGTGCGCTTCCAGCA
>JAUVSX010000391.1 GCA_030596915.1 Chloroflexota bacterium
GGACGGGCCGTTATTCGTGTCGACAGGATGCGATGGCCCCGGTGGGTGCGCAAAGGGGTGACACCTATGTACCGACCGACATTGTCTGAGATGAGGGGGCTGGCGAGGAACGCGAACTTGGTGCCAGTGTGGCGCGAGCTGCCAGCGGACCTCGAGACCCCCGTCTCGGTCTATCTCAAGCTCCACGGCCGGGGCGCGTCCTTCCTTCTTGAGAGTGTCGAGAAGGGCGAGCAACTGGGGCGCTACTCGTTCATCGGCGTCTCGCCGGCGGCCACGCTCACAGTGCGCGACGGAAATGCGGTGCTGCGGAGTGAGGCGGGTGACCGTCAGGGTGCGAGCGGCGGCGATCCCCTGAAAGCTGCTGCTTCCGTGCTTTCAGCTTACCGCCCTGCGCTTGTCGACGGGTTGCCACGCTTTCTGGGCGGGCTCGTAGGCTATGTCGGGTACGAGTCGGTCCGGTTCTTCGAGCGCGTTCCGTTGGCGACGGAAGCCGGCATGGAGCTGCCCGACGCCGTGTTCCTGCTGGCGGACGCGCTCGTGATATTCGACCACGTGAAGCACCGGCTTCTGGTCGTCGCAAACGCTCACATCAACGGTAGTGCGGGGCAGGCATACCACCTGGCAGTGGCCAAGATCGACGACATCGTCGCAGGGCTGCGACGCCCGCTCGACGTAAGCCCGGCGCCTATTCCAGAGCAGGCCGTCACAAAGAGGTCGTGGCAGTCGAACTTCCGCCAGGGGGAGTTCGAGGCGGCCGTTCGCCGGGCGAAGCAGTACATCACTGCAGGGGACATCTTCCAGGTAGTGCTTTCGCAGCGGCTTTCCTGCCACACGCCGGCTGATCCGTTCTCGATCTACCGCGCATTGCGGATGCTCAACCCATCGCCGTACATGTTCTACCTTGAGCTACCGGACGGCCTGCGTCTCATCGGCTCTTCGCCAGAGATGCTCACGCGACTGGATGGCCGCGACGCGCACGTGCGCCCGATCGCGGGGACGCGCCCGCGTGGGGGGACGCCGGATCAGGACGAAGCGCTGGCTCAGGAGCTGCTGGACGACCCAAAGGAGCGGGCCGAGCACGTGATGCTCGTTGACCTGGGTCGGAACGACCTGGGCCGGGTCTGCCGCTACGGCAGTGTCAGTGTGCCGGAGATGATGGCTGTCGAGCGGTACTCGCACGTGATGCACATCGTCTCGAGCGTGCGAGGCGAGCTGCAGCTCGGGCTGGATGCCTACGACCTGCTCCGGGCCACTTTCCCGGCCGGTACGGTGTCCGGCGCGCCGGAGGTGCGGGCGATGGAGATCATCGCCGAGCTGGAGGGAGACCGGCGTGGGCCGTATACCGGCGCCGTGGGCTACTTCAGCTACTCGGGCAACTTGGACACGTGCATCGCGATCCGGACGATAGTCATGCAGGGCGACCTCGCGTGCGTCCAGGCGGGAGCTGGTATCGTAGCCGATTCCGACCCAACACGCGAATACCACGAGACGCTGCACAAAGCGCAGGCTCTGGCCGACGCGGTGAGCATCGCGGAGGGTTGGTGATGCGAGCGTCCGACGGGTGCGGCGAAGGCGGATAGCCGAGGCGCCCTCGTACGTCGCGGTGGACAGTGCTGGTCAGAGAGGAGGGATCGAGAGAATGATCGCCGTAATCGACAACTATGATAGCTTCACCTACAACTTGGTCCAGTACCTGGGCGAGCTGGGCGCTGACCTGCGGGTGTACCGCAACGATGCCGTGACGCTTCAGGAGCTGGACCGACTGGGGGTGACTCACGTGGTGATCTCTCCTGGGCCGGGAACGCCCGATGACGGCGGCATATCCACGGAAGTCATCAGGCATTTCCACGGTCGGGTGCCAATTCTCGGCGTTTGCCTCGGACACCAGTGCATTGCCGACGTGTCCGGGGGAGACGTGGGCCCTGCTCCACGCCTGACGCACGGCAAGACTTCGGTCATCCACCACGATGGTCAAGGGATACTGAGGGATCTCCCCCGGCCGTTCACAGCCACACGCTATCACTCGCTCATCGTACGAGAGCCGGTGCCGGCGGAGCTGGAGGTCATCGCACATACGGAGGAGGGAGAGGTCATGGGCATCCGTCACCGTCAGCACCCCACCTACGGTGTTCAGTTCCATCCCGAATCGATCCTGACGCCCGATGGGAAGACGCTACTGAGGAGCTTTCTCGGGGAACGGTGCGCTCCCCGATACGAGGACGAGGGCAATGGACATTAGGCAAGCGCTCCCGAGGCTACTGGCGGGTGAAGACCTCGCGCAATCGGAGGCCGAGGCGGTGATGGAGCAGGTTATGAGCGGCCAGGCTACGCCGGCCCAGATCGGCGGCTTTCTGATCGCTCTGCGGCAGAAGGGGGAAACCGTCGACGAGGTCACTGGCTTCGCCCAGGCGATGCGGCACAACGCTGTTGCAGTGAGGCCAACACGCTCTCCGCTCCTGGACACGTGTGGCACGGGCGGCGACGGTGCTGGTACGTTCAACATCTCGACGACGGCGGCGTTCGTTGTCGCGGGCGCCGGACTGGCCGTCGCCAAGCACGGCAACCGATCAGTGTCGAGCCGGTGCGGCAGCGCCGACGTACTGCGAGCGCTCGGCGTATGCCTCGACCTAGCGCCCCAGCGGGTCGCCGACTCAATCGACGAGGTGGGCATCGGCTTCCTGTATGCGCCGCTACTCCATCCAGCGATGAAGCACGCCATCGGACCGCGTCGCGAGATGGGCGTGCGCACAGTCTTCAATATCTTGGGCCCGCTCACCAACCCCGCAGGCGCGCAGTCACAGCTCCTGGGAGTCTACGATGGCGCGCTTACAGAGATGCTCGCCGAGGTACTCCGCGCACTTGGATCACACTCAGCCTACGTCGTGCACGGCGCCGACGGGCTCGATGAGCTCTCCACAACCGGCCCGAACCGAGTAAGCCAGCTAAGCGACGGTGAGGTGAACACCCATACGCTGGATCCGATCGAACTCGGGCTGCCCCACGCGACCATCGATATGCTGCGAGGAGGCGACCCTGCCGACAACGCCGCGATCACCCGGGCCGTGTTGGCCGGCGAGCCGGGGGCGCGACGTGACATCGTGTTGCTGAACAGCGCGGCAGCGCTCCTGGCCGGCGGTCTTGCTGACGACATACCCTCCGGCCTGAACCTGGCGGCTGACAGCATCGATTCCGGGTCAGCAGAGGCGAGGCTCGACGCGCTGATCGCCTTCAGCAACGAGGCTCCAAGCTGATGATCTTGGATCAGATCATTGCGCACAAGCGGGAGGAGCTGGCTGCGCGCAGGCGGTGTGTCCCTGAAGCAGAGCTGGCGGCGCTGGCCGCCGATAAGCCTTGTTGTAGGGACCTCGCTGCGAGGCTGCGTGCACCCGGCGTGTCCCTGATCGCCGAGGCCAAGCGTGCCTCACCCTCTAGAGGCCTGCTGTGCCCGGACTATCGGCCGGGCGAGTTGGCTCTGGCGTATGCCCGCAATGGCGCGGCGGCCATCTCCGTGCTCACCGATAGCAGATACTTCCAAGGCGATCTCACGCACGTGAGTGTCGTCCGGGCCGCCCTCGACGACGCCAATCTCGATGTGCCGGTGCTGCGGAAGGACTTCTTGTTCGACGCCTACCAGATATATGAAACCCGCGCGTCCGGCGCGGACGCGTTGCTGCTGATCACTGCTGTGCTATCTGACTCAACGCTCTCGGAGCTGATGTCGTTGGCCCGCGAACTGGGTATGACGGCCCTTGTGGAAGTGCACGACGAGTTCGAGCTGGCCCGGGCGCTCAAGGCGCGACCGCGCGACGAAGGCGACAATAACCGGGACCCGCGCGACCGCACGGTCGATCTGGGCACCTTCGGGCGCCTGGAGCCCCTGCTACCAGAGGACGTCGTCGCCGTGTCCGAGAGCGGCGTCCGGACTGGCGATGATGTCCGGCGGCTGGCGCAGATGGGGGCCGATGCAGTGCGTGTAGGCGA